>NZ_CP016540.2:3070000-3249625 GCF_001186155.3 Planococcus versutus
CGCGGCTCGACCTTCAGCCACTTCTTGAGAACGAATTTGATGATGGCGTTCACTGCGTACACGATGAATAGGAACAGTAATAGCTTAAACCACATATTGCGGCCTCCCTCCACTTACTTTTGCTGAATAATCGAAAGAACTCCTTATGTTGAAAATAGAATGGGAGAACTTCCTTGTTTTTTACTGGATAGAAACAGGAAAACACCTCCACTACCTATAATATTATTTTACCATTTGCGGAGTATTCGGAATATTATTTTTGTGATTTTTCATCATATTTAGTTCTCTCTTCAAACGGTTGTAAAAATATCAGTTCATTTTAATATCCGCTACTTAAAAAACTTGCAACAAACCTCCAGAGAATATGACCGTGCGTAAAAGTACACTTCTCCAAGCAACAAGGGAAGAAACCTTAATCGGGTTCCTTCTCTTCTGCTGACTTTACGATATGTAAAATTAGATTCTTTCAAAAACACGATTTTATAACCATACAGAATAGACTTTTGAATGTATCATTTTTTCTAGCAACCCCATTCTTATCTCTCGCTCTTCGAAGATTACCGAAATAAAGGTTTTGAATGTAAATTAATTACACTTATGTTACATTCAAAATGAGTAGAAAAATCCCTTTGAAGATTAATTTTTTAGAAGAATCGGAACTTTACTGGAAATAAATAGGTATAATAAAGTGCACTATTATTTCTTTAGCGTATGTATGAAAGGTGGAGAAACCAATTGTTCATTTATTTTCTAATAACGTTCGTTGTCATCTTTTTAGTTATTTTAATCATTAATTTTATAGTGAATAAACTTTTAAGAATAACGACCAAGACTCATTGGGTTATGTCTATCGTTGCAAGTTTCGTCTTCACCTTAATTTTCATAGCAATACTTGGCTTATAAACTAAAAATTCAAAGGTTATAAACATTGAAACTGAATGTAACTTACTTAGAGTTATGTTACATTCAAATATAATAAAAAAGAACCCGTAGGCTTCTAGTTATCTTTCACGCAGGAATATTTCCTTTTATGTTATTTTAAAGTAATAACTTGATTATATAAATAAGGGGGAAGTGAAAATGAAAAAATTTGATTGTAAAAATGGTTGGTTTATAGAGATGCACCCGGAAAGTGAAATATATCTTAATTCGAATAAGGTTGCAGTTGTTGATTACGAGAATGCTTTGATTGCAGTTATTCAGTTTGAAGACGATAAGATTGATTTTCTTCATACAAATTATAATTTAAATCCTAAATTATTAATAAACGAAAAAACAATTGTTTTCCCTGATATGCCAGAAGATGAATAATCAATTAACACATATGTGTGCTTAATTTAATTGCGGATAGTAAATTATTTTATAACGTTTTTATGAGAATCACGGTAAAGGCCAAGTGAGGGATGAATTCCCTTGCTTGGCCTTTTTGAATGTAACTTAATTGCTATTAAGTTACATTCAAATCAAACAAAAGATCTAATACGTCTGTATGTAATTCTTGTTGTCTTTCAATTTCGTTCAGTTGTTCTTTTACCTTTTGAAGAGATGTTAACAAGGTATCGGCAGGCACTTTTCCATCCATGGATTCTAGAAGTTGATACGCCATCGCTTGTACTTCAAAGTTTCCAGTTAAAAAATGATGAACAATGGTCTCTAAATGTCCAGTGCAATCGAAGGGTTCCAAAGCGTAAAACAAAGTCCCTTTATTTCCGAGTGTCTTGGGATCATTAATCAAGTCAAACAGAGGAGAGATCGCTTTTTCATTCCCGATATCCCGCAAAGCAATAGCAAGTGCATTTCTTATCCCTGAATTTTCGGTTAAGGTAATGTGTTTTATCAATACGGGGACTGCCTCGTCGTATTGATCAGAGGAAATTTCATTTATTAATCTTTCTACATCATCCACATCATTTTTCTCAAGTGCATTTTCGAGCAGATTGATGTTCATCCTTCTCTCCTCCCTCTCTTTCTAAAAGTGTCTTTAAGCAAATTTGAATGTAACTTAATTCACAATAAGTTACATTCAACTTCAACTTCTGACTATTGCGATTGATTTGCAGGTAATCTGACAATCCATCATGGGAATCACCATTTGAACCTGATAAAGATGAACACCCTCCACTTCAATTCCTGTGATTGATATGGCCTGAAAAAAGAAAGCTGACTCGATAGGGGATTGGGGAACGTATCCTCCTGCCCCTTCTAACCAAGTATTAAAGCTCGCTGAAAAACATTCTTTGAACAAAACGGTATATTCCTTTTCCTCTACTTCATTATCCCTTGAGCCCATATATTTCATCGTTACTAAGTGTTTGCTTTGATCATAGTTTAATTCCTTTAATTCTGAATCTATACAATTTGTATTCCCTAATCTCATTTCAACTTCTTGCCCACTTAGTCGCACCATTTATAACCTCCACTTCCAAACCTCAAATGCTCAATGCTTTAAAACTTCAATTTGAATGTAACTTAACTGCACTTTTGTTACATTTAATAGATTAGAAATTCCGTCATTACTGACTCGATTAGTATGGCTCAAATTATAAGCAGTTTAAGCAACGAAGTCGGTCATCTTGGATTGTCCAACCATACTCCCTAAAGTTCAAATTGGAATGGCAAAAACTACAAACATCTGGCCAGCCTGTCCTTCTCCACTCCGCTAGGACTTCTAGGTCCATTGCATGACAAAATGCCGCCCATTCAAAATTATCCATCCCCAGTAAAAAATTTAGCTCGCCATCTAATTCTCCATCATGAAACTTACCCACTACCGTATTTATAAGCTCGTAAGCTTGATCTCCCGTAATGTCTTTTGTTATGATTTCTGCCAAAATGTCTCTCAATTTTTCCTCCTTCTGTTGTATTGGATTTTCTGTTTCACTGGATTCAAACAACCGTTTTTGCAATGAATCATGTTTTACACCGTTCTTAAACTATACTCAGTAGCAAATGAGAAAGCCAGATTGGGTTGGAAGTATATCCGTTCCCAGAAGGACGCTTACCCAAACAAACGGAAGGGAGTGAAGCTAAGGTTGCGCTTCTTCCCTTCCGATAACCCAGCGAGAATTAAGCTAAATAGCAGGCTATTAACTTTAGCTTTACACCACCTCATGAACAAGAAGAGGAAAACTCCTTTTAAACTAAGGTCAATTGGAATTAAATAAAAGGACTTCTCCTTCGAAGTCCTTTTCGTTATTTCTTAAGGGCAAAAATTTTCCCTACCATCGAAAGACAATGTGTAGCTTTCTTTCGTGCCATTTGAAGTGAGTGAAGCGTTCAGGTAGTTTTCGTGCTCGATTTCTTCCAGGCGCTCTCCCTGTTCGTTCACATAGTAAGCAGCTTCCGTGGTCCCTCCAAAACTGGTAAGGGCCGTTGATGAGGAGGTCCGAAGATTGCCGCCTTTATCAAATGCGATCACCATGACATCCTTGTGCAGTTCCAAGCTTTTCCCGTTCGGCTGGTTAAAGAGAATCGTGTGGCACCCGCTTTGGCCATTCGGGACCAGGTAGATGATTTTGTTGTCCTGGCTTTCCCTTCTTACCCACCAGGTGGTTAGAACAAGCAAGATAACGGAACCTGCCAAAATCCATTTTTTCATCCCCATATCCCCTTCCTTATTCTTTCCTCGATGCGAGTGGGTTTTATTCTGGTTCTTGCACCATATCGTAAGGTGGTATGTTGATTCCTTGATTCTGGATCGTCATGCTGCCGCGGTCCACGATATAGGAAGTCAAATTGGTTCCTTTTTCCGTTCCTTTTTGCCATTTCTCAGAAAAACTCACAAGGTAAACGTCTTTTTCCAGCTGTTTGACAGCCGTAGTTCGCTCCACCAGATAGCCCGCAACCACGCCTTTCCATGTCCCTACTTCATCCGGAAAGTCATCAATTTTCGTATCATCATCTCTAGTGACAAACTCAACCGCCTCCTCTGCTGTCACTGGAGGCAAAGGTGGCGTTGTAAGTTGAAAGTACCCCCACAGCAGCACGAAGGCAGCAAGTGCAGAGATGAAAAATGCTTTGTTTCCTTTGTCCTGCCGCCACTTTCTCAGCAGCCATTTATCGATCACAGCACAAAGGGTGGCAATCAGCATGCCCGCAATGATATAGAATTTAAATGGGAAGAGCACCCCAATGGCGGAACCACTTGCCCCGACAATAAACACATACAACCAGTTGGCCCGTTCAAACCATTCCCGCTGGAATAATTCGACCGTGTAGGATACCAAATTTCCAAAAGTCAGGACAAAGAATCCGACGTAGAAAAAGTAAGTCAACGTCATTCCGTAAAAATGTTCTCCCAGATGGTAGACGATTTCTTCATCAGCATAAATATCCCAGATGCTCCAAGCCATAGCAAAAATAAATGAGGCGAGAAACGTGGCCTTCAATTTTCGAGCGATGAGTTCCCCTGTACTTTCTGTCATCCTGATCCCTCTCTTATTTCTGGCTTCTTTTCTTCATTCTAAGCCTGTTTTCGCCACGTTCTAAGTCTGCTGATTAAGCTTTATAATGCTATATACTTAAACGTTTTCCTAGTCAGAAAGTTTCGTGCATAGCTACTTTATACCTGAGAAGTGTAGTCGATAGAAGTTGAATGAGTAAGGAAAACACGTTCGCAAACCAAAAGAAGAGAAAACCTTTATATAAAGTTCTCCCTTCCGATAAGTATTGATATGTAAACTACTTTTTAACTGTAGAAATTTAAAATTTCAACGTGCAGTTCTTCAAGGGAAAGAGAAGCATCAAGCTTTAAAACCGAGCTCTTTGATAGTTCCATTTGATAAGCATGTTCTGCGTAAGTGCCTGTAATTTCTTTTTCCGTTGCAGTTAAATAAGTCTTGCACCATTCCAAAAAATCATTGGTATTTTCGCCAGTATTCATTTGCGAAAATTGGCTTTTGCGTTCAATTTCTCTCTTTTGTAATCTGTCCATTCGGACTTTTTCGTCTAAGAAGAGGAATACGAGTAAATCTCGATTTCTGAAACCATCTGGACACCATGAAAAAATAGAACCAGAAGCAACATACTCTTTATGTATTTCCATGTCTTTTTGATACATTTTCTTACGTTCTTCTACTGAAAAATTTTCTGTAAAGGAATTATCTTTCCAAAGATAATTATCAGTATCAATCCATTTAATTTTTTCTTTTTCACTGATATATTTACCTAAAGTGCTTTTGCCAGTACCAGAACCCCCGATGATCTGAATTTTCATTGTTTTAGTCCTCCAAAATGTTTTAATATATTTCTCGCAACCCTATACCAAATATTACACTAACCGTCAGAATATTTTTGCTGCGTATTTAAGTTTGCTAAAAATATTTCAAGGATAAAAAGATGAGTCCATATGTTTTTCAAGCGTTCGTAAAAGGAAAATTTCATGAACAAAAAGGAGAAAAGATATGCTACGTATAACCTCTTCTCTCCTTTTCTCTATAAGTCTCTTCCGATAAACTACGATATGTAAACCTAGATCTTTTAAGATTCAAGTTTTAAAACCTTACAGAACAGTATTCTGAATGTATCATTTTTTCAAATGGCATTAGTTCGAAATGATTCCCTTGGAAAGCCAGTAGAATCAAGTAAATGAATGTCACTTAATTTAGATTAAGTGACATTCAAAAACAAAAGATTTTATTCAGTTTAGAAGCCTTCATAAATTGTTATTTTCCATGGTAGCCACATCAAGTCTTCTTCCGCCATTCCCTGTTCAGCGAGCACCTCATTGGTGTAACGGGCAAGAGCTTCTGCCGATTGCAGTTCTGGAAACAAACCGTATTTATTGATTGAAAGGTTTGGATCGAGTGCCAGATAATCCTTGAAAAGATGATTACCCAAGAACGAGAGAAACCGGCCGCCCAGCTCATAGCCTGCAATATCGTACCCTGCGAATATCCCACCGCTGCTAGTTGGTTGTTTTTTTTTCAAGCAGTAGACGACTCCCTCTCCTTCTCCAGTTTCGTCATTGATAGGGTCCCGCCAGTCGTGAAAGTCCGGAAGATACTTCTCGTCAAGGCTGATGCCGATCAGACTCACCGACGGTTCCTGGGCTCTTGCTTCCCGATAGCCTTCCAGTGCGTCTTCCAGCGTACCAAATACCATGGATACAAAGACCTTATCCAGCACCGATTTGGATAAGACGGGTGTCGGCCTTTTAGGCTTTCGGTCTGCCCAAATATCAAAAATGTTGGGGAAAACACCGCCCACTTCCTCATCCATCGAAATCAGCTTTTCGAGGTGGAATCCGCCATCATCCACTTGGGTGAGATAAAAGGGTTGATTGGCGCTTGCTGCAGAAAGAAGAAAATAGCCACCACTGTATTCCATCCGTTGCACCTCCATTTTCGGTCTTCCGTTTTCCACACAAAGAAAATGTAGAACTGAATGTAACTTAATAGCAATTAAGTTACATTCAGATTTGTCGTTCATTAGCTATACGATCTCTTTTATTTTTAAAGAACTCCATCACAAGAATATTTATGAATGCGTTTATCGGAATGAAAAATAGTAATGTCACTATACCCATTGAATCAAATAAACCTTCTGTCTGTTTATGAAAAGTTTGAACATCCAATTTGTAAAGATGCACCGAAGCAATTGAAAGGATAAGTGCATTTACAAAAAAGACAGCTAAAATTCTTGTCCATTTATTTGCTTTTGTTTTTATCATCCAAAGAGATGCCAGAGAAGAAACAAGTAAAGAAAATAGAATAATTCCTAGAAATACTGGATGCAACTATATCCCTCCTAGATTGATTTTGTTAGAAAACGAATGTAACTTAATTCACATTAAGTTACATTCACTTTCTCTTCCTAACTGATCTTATTTAAACTCTTCAGGACTCCATATGGCGATTTCGTTACCTGGAACAGCCACAATCAACCAGTCACCATCCCCATATCCATGATTATCTCCAACTTGCCAACACTCATAGTTTTCATCATGTCCATTTACATACAATACTTTTCCGGACTCAAGCGAAATATATAAATGCGGCGAATCTTCTCCGAGCCAAATATCTTTCACTTTTTCTCTTCGGTTTCTCAACAGCAGCTGAAACGACTCTTCATCGTCGAGTTCTTCTAAGGTTTCTTTAGAAATCGTGGTTAATTGCTCATCACTAGCAATGATCGCAATTTTCCTTACTTCGATGTTCAACCATAACTGGTCTGGATCTTGCTCAGAGTAATGAGAAAAACAGACACGCACTACCCCCGGACCAATGCCAAATTGGAAACCATCAAGTTGACTTCCAATCAGCAGTTTTTTTAAAGCTCTCTCTGCGAAGTTTCTGTCTTCTCTTTTCATTTCTTCCCCTCTCTTATTCATCATTTAGCGAATCTGAATGTAACTTAACTGCACTTATGTTACATTCAGATTCAATAAAAAGCCGTGCTCTTTTTTTGAACGCGATCTTTCATTTGCGTATGCTATTTTAGTTAAGCTTATCTTCTGTATTCGAATTTTTTTATAAGATGATCAACTCTTAGCGCAATATAAATCAAGACCATTGCCGCAATAGCTTCCCAGATCCCCCCGAAAAAGAATCCGATGGCTGCACCAAAAGCGATGTAAATAGCTAACGTTTTCTCCACCCCAAACACCCCCTCTTTTTCTAAATATTAGTATAACCGAAAAAGAGAATGAGGTTATTTTATTTTTCGTAAGCACTTATAAGACAGTAATTTGAAAGTAACTTACTTAGACTTAAGTTACACTCAAAACCAAGAAAAAAATTATGAATAGATAATTTAAAATAACTTTTTCATTGGAAATGATTGGTATAATGAGTGCTGACAAAGGTGATTTCTAATATGACCAGGACAAACGAAAAAAGTGTAAGAATGGACGGGTATCCTACAAAATTCGATGGAGGTAAAAAATGAAGAAGAAGTTGTTGTTTACTCTTTTATGTATTCTAGTAATTGGTGTTGGTTATACAATATTTTATGTTAATCAGTATTCTGTTAAAGACAATCGAGCGTCTATCCTTGCTGATTTGACGACATGGGAAAGTAGAGGAAGCGAAGAAGAAATTAAAATCCTGAAAATGACACAGATCAACCATACTACATCGTACGTTGTGCTTTTTGAAACAGCAGATAAATATGTGGGGTATGCACACTTGCTTAAAGGGTGGAATGGACAATTCAAAATTGTAGAATCAGGTGCAGGAACGAATAGTGTCAAATACCGTGACCTTAAAACGAATCAAGGCGTGTATGGTATTCTGGCCGGAAAAAATCCGGATTTACAAATCGATCACATTACGGCGAAATCTGCATTTACCGATGAGGACTTCAGTTTCACTTCACCTATTTCTGAAGATGCAACGTTTTTGGTATACAAAAAACTTCCTGAAGATTTAAAAGAGACTTTTCTTACCTTTACGCTCTACGATGAAAATGGAAAGATAATTGAGCCGGCAAGTGAATAGAGTGATAGACAAAAAGAAGAAGAAAAGCCTCTGTAATCAATAAAATGAATGTAACTTAATTATCATTATGTTACATTCAGAAATTATTAAAACTCCCTTTTCTTGATTTTGGTAAAATAGGGATAATCGATTTTATAGCTCTTTCAAGAAAAACAAATACAAAATTTCGCATTCGCAACCGGATTACAAATGGAGGATAAGGCATGAAAAAAGTAATTGATATGATTGATTCGAAATCAATCAAGACAGGCGTTTCATTGGTCGATTTAAAAAAAGCCGAAAAACAACTAGGGGCACTTTTCCCAGATGAATTCAAGGACCTTTATCTAGAAACGAATGGCGCCGAATTTGGTGAATGGGTCTTATTTTCACTCCCCATGATTCAAAACCAATCCAACAGCCCTGAAAACTTACCTGCTGATATGATTTGTATTGGAGAGAATAAGAGTGGCGATAAACTTTGTTACCGCATCCGAAAAAGATGGATGCAGGAGCATGTCTACCGCTGGACAGCCAAAAGTGGAAATATAGAAAATAAAGCGTCCACGTTATATCAGTTCATCGATTGGTTTGTTCCCAAAAAGAATGCCGGAAAGTCTCAAGCAATTGGCCATTTTGCAGTAGAAAGTGGAAAGCTGGTTGTGACAGATCCATGCTACTCAATCGAGGATACAGAGATGCAAGTTCATTTAGTCAATGTAAAAAAAGGACAATGGACAGCCTCCATTTCGTATACAGACGATGAGACCGTTGAAACATTAACGGCACATTTCACAGAAAAGAAACCGAGTGGCAAATGGCATGTCTGCGATCGGCTGATTGGCGTTGATTCTGCACAGGCCGGAATATTCGATGCTGCTTTATTTGGACAAGATGAAAGTATTCCTGGTGAAGTAGAAAACGTTTATGGCATTGAGATGGATGAAGAGGGATTGAAATACTATGTTGCCTGTTCAGATAAGGTGGCATCTGATGACCAGGGAGGGATAATCCCTGGCGGCACCGTTGCAATGTCCGGATACGGCGACGGAATGTATGAAGTCAGAATAAAATACAATGTTTCCAAAGAGATAGTGGGCGTGATGATCGACTTTGGTGACGAAGAATAATCACTTGATTTGTCTTTATCTGAATGTAACTTAATTAGACTTATGTTACATTCAAACTTAATTTTCAAAATCCTTTTCGTTGAAAAAATTTCCAATTGACAATTTACTTTTATGTTAAAATAACTGAAAAAATAAAATAATTTTTGGGGGTTAAAAAATGAAATACCTCTTCTTATCTGTTTTTGTAGTTACAATTGTTTGGCCTATTTTAGGCCTGCTGTCAGGAGACATGGATTTTAGTGGAATGGGTCTATTTATTGGTGGAATATCATTGGGATTCATCTTGAGAAAAGTAACTGAACCAGAACCTGAATAAAAGAAAAAATACTCACTCAACAGGTGAGTATTTTTATTGAATCTGAATGTAACTTAATTAGTTTTAAGTTACCATATACATTCGTCAAAATCCTCTAGTTCTTCCTGAGCGATGAAAATAAAATCTTTTAAAGTAGGAGCTAGCTCTTCCGTTTCATCTGTCTCATGGAGCCATAAATAAACTGGATCTCCTACTTTCCCGTCTTCTACTTTCAAGCACAAGTAATCCCCAGTGCCATCTTCAGCAATCGCAATCAAATTCTTAGAAATTTCTCCATCCAGAACTTCCTCATTTTGTCTAACCACGTCGTCCCACGTTTTTTTCATATTTTTAGGATCTTTGATGGGAAATAGCGTCCACTCTCCAACTTCAGGACCATTGGTCAATTTAAACAATTGAACGTATTGATCTGGGAAACGAATATTTAACTTTTGTTCCGTTTCTCTTATCGCAGATTCCTCTACACCCTTTTTATTTGTCTCCAATAACTGAATAATCTCTTGCATAATTTAACCTCCATTCTTCAATCTATCTGCCAATCTGAATGTAACTTAATTGCTATTAAGTTACATTCAAAATCAATAAAAGGATTACCAGTAGTCTTTAAATTTTCAACTATGATCGAACAACTTTTAGAACCACAAGTGGTTTTAATTTAAAGAGAATGCAATAAACCACTTGTGGTTTATGCGGACACAACTATTACAAAATTACCGTGAACTCCTACGCAAATAGATTTTCCTTTTTACTTCATCATCTCGTTATAAATGTAGAAGTGGTAAAAGGCTGGGGTTAACAAAGCGCCAGCAATACAAATGAGTGCAGCTATTTTGTTTATCTTTCTTAATCGATGCTCACCGCTTTTCAAGTGCTCAAAAAAAGTAAACGTAAAATAAATACTGAAAACCAGCAATGTGGTCGACAAAATCCCTAGCCAATTTCCTGTTCCGAACAAGCCTAAATTAGACATTCAATCATCCTCCTTTCCTTTATCAGATTTCTAAATCTAAGGAATAGCATTTCTAGAAAAACCTGCATTTGAATGTAACTTAATTCACATTAAGTTACATTCAATAGCCTAATAAATAAAGCTGGAATTGAACTGAACCTATTTTGCACCGTTGTTTTTCTCGTATAAATCTCTATAGCTAATTACGAGAAGACAGAACATAAATATTAAGCAATAAAAAATTCTAGCATTAAATTCATCAGTCCCAAAAGTTTTATCAAGCAAGATACTGACAGTTAAAGCTAACATGCTAACGACACTAAAAAGAATATATAATGGCTTGTGTGATGAGAAATACTCTTTCTTCAATTCAATCACTAAATAAACGACTGCGAAGATAAGTGAAACAAACCGAGTTAGAAAAAAATATTCGTATTGAAGAAAAAACGTTGCAACTAAAAAGCCGATAAATGCCAAAATAACAATTATAGAAAAAATATCTTTTTTTATCCCAAACACCTCATATTTCATTCTCGTCTACATAATATTCTTTAATACTCTAACTGATTTTGAATGTAACTTAACTGCACTTAAGTTACATTCAATCCCTAGTCTTTCCAACAAAAAAATACGTAGATTTTGTCGGAAATTTTTCGAAATCGTCCAGATCAGTTTGCAGTTCGGTGATTTTTTGATTATGTCTCATGCTCAACTCGATGATTTGGTGAAAAGATCGTGATAAAACCGAAAATTAGTAACTATGCGTTCAAGAGTTTGAAAACCTTTAGAGTTATTGTTTTTCCTCGAGTTGCTTTATTCTTTTTTCCAGCTTTTCAACTTTGGAAGTATTAAGTACTGCTATAGCTAGGATTATCATCATTAAAGAAAATAAAAATATCGTCTCCATAACTCCTCCTTGAACTTCATTATTTTTAACTAGATATAAATTGATAAAAATGAATAATTTGTTACTTAAATTATAACAATACTTCTTAAGCATAAATACCTGAAACTTAAATCAACGTAGTACAAATAAAACCGTTCGTAAAAGTACACTTTTACGAACGCTTTGAAAAAGGCTGAAAACGACTCAAAAGAGCGTTCGTAAATGTGTTAAATGACTTTACGAACGTCCGTGGAATTGCACACACTTTTACGAACGGTTTTCAGGTATAATTAAGAGAATCAATCGTTTAAGAGGTGAATTATGGAACATCGCAAATTAGGTTATATACGTGTCAGCAGCAAAGATCAAAATGAAGGTCGTCAATTGGAAGCCATGCGGAAAATTGGCATCACTGAACGGGATATCTATCTGGACAAACAGAGTGGCAAGAATTTTGAACGCGTGAACTATCAACTACTAAAACGGGTTATTCGAAAAGGGGATATTTTATATATCCACTCGTTGGATCGATTCGGTCGAAACAAAGAAGAGATTCTCCAAGAATGGAATGACCTGACGAAAAATATCGAAGCGGATATTGTCGTGCTAGATATGCCGTTACTCGATACTACGCAATACAAAGATAGCATGGGGACATTTATTGCGGACTTGGTTTTACAGATTCTTTCGTGGATGGCTGAAGAGGAACGAGAGCGCATTCGAAAACGGCAGCGTGAAGGCATCGACCTGGCGCTGCAAAATGGTATTCAGTTTGGCAGACCAACCGTTTTTGTTTCAGAGGAATTTAAAGAGGTTTATAGAAAGTGGAAAGCTAAAGAGTTAACAGCCGTACAAGCTATGCAAGAGGCTGGGGTTAAAAAGACTAGCTTTTATAAATTAGTTAAAGCACTTGAAGAAGAAAATTTTATTACTTTATAACGAAGAAATTTTTAAAAAAGGTTATTTCCAAAGTTGTACTTACCTTGTTTCTTTTATTAACTTTCATTTCGTCTAAAGTCTTTCTTCAGTAAGGTTATTTTTTATTTTGATTTTATCTATGTATATCGAATTGACATGTTCAATAGAAAAGAAACGTAACACTAATTAATCATAAAAAAGCGAGGAGACAAAATTTATCTCCTTGCTTCTTATGGAAACATACTTCCCAGTTTTTTTTCTAGCTCTTTTGCTTCCATTCTTTCAAAATAATCTTGGTAACCATCTTCCACATATTTGTCCATTGAAAAAATATGAGTTGTTGCTTTTTTACATACGCTTTGATTCGCAATTTTACTTCCACAAAGAGGACAGCCTTTCCCCTTGTTATCAATGAAATGTCGAACTTTCAAATCATTTCCCTTCGTTTTACAACCCTGCTTAGCATTACTTTCGTAAAGAAATTGATACCCCTCAATCTCAATAATATCTCGAATTAAACATGATTTTCTATTATTCTGTATGGGTTTAAGATATTTAACATTTTCAAACCATTTAGGATTAATTGATTCAGTATTCAACATACCACTCTCCTTTTTTAAATTACATCGTTTGCTTCTTAGATTGCCTTAAAGAATTCCATATTTATATTTTTGCAAATTACAAATGCAATATTTCGATTTTCAAAGCACAAGCTTTCTTTTGTATACAGGTGTTAAATAGAAATACTCGCGCCAATTTTTAGAACCTCTTACTTTTTCTTTGAATACGTTGAATATCTTTTATTTATCACACCTTAAATTACTGAATATTTCGATTATATAATTCTTCATTATAAAAATGATAAGGACTTTATACAGCGCTCGCCAAAAAATCCTACTAAATTTAAGTTCTTATCATTTTCAAAATGCTAATATGTTTTTGAGAAGGTTAATTATTATAAAAAATATTACATGAATTTATAAAGGATTGGTACTCGCATGGCAGAGGTGGCATTATTCAAAGGCTATAAATGTATTTCGCACTTGAAAAATTAGCCATAACGCAATTCAAATTTGAGCCACTTGATTGTTTTTCTTTTTCTTAAATTAGTATGTAAGTTGATAGATTTGCGTGGGCTTGACATGGAGCCTCTGCGGGCATGACTCCTGCGTAAAAGGGCGTAGCAGCAAGCATTTCGCACCCGGACAAGGGTACCATGCCCGTTGCTCCATATAAAGCCGAGAAGTCGAATTTAATGAGAAGACTTTCCCTTTGAGGTGGCTCAGTTTTAAGTTGCTCTAGTGGCTCACTTTTCAGCTGCTGTATACATTTTTTGAATCCATACAGAAAAACACCTTCCGTTTGTTGTCACATACTACATACGACGTTGGTTTTTTTCCTTATCTCATTTTATTGAGTCACTCTAGTTTTATAGAAGTGTTTATTTAAATTGACGAATACTCAATTTTTATAGCAAGAATTTATTTTGAGCTGTATCATTTGCTACCTTTTCAACAACACTACAAATTAATGTGCTCAATTTATTAGATTAATTTTTCAAAATATTTAAAAATTTTAGTTGACATATCTATTTGGTAACGGTTACATTGGTTATTAAGTAAACAGTTTACTGTTTACACTTTTTGAAATACACATAAATTAGAGGTGTTTTATTTGCTTGATATAGAAAAAAGACCAGTTAGCGACCAAGTGTTAATTTATTTTAGAAAAAAAATAATGCGTCAAGAGTTTAAGGAGGGAGAGCATTTAAAAGAACATTTACTTTCTCAAAAGTTAAATGTTAGTCGAGGACCGATTCGAGAAGCAATTTCAAAACTAGAAGGTGAAGGTCTAGTATTTAGAAATTCAAATGGCCGAGCAATTGTTCAGAAATTTGGGGAGTCTGATATTCATCACTTGTACGAAAGTAGAATATTATTAGAAAACTACTCACTTGCTTCCATTCAACCGGAACTATTAGAGCAAAATGGACATTTACTTTATGAATACTTAAACCAGATGGAAATGTTTAACGGCACAGGCATGAATGTAGAAGCAGATATTCAATTTCATTATTGCTTAGTAAAAATGACAGGTAACAAGACTTTAATAAGACTTTGGTGGTCTCTAAATGAAATCATTAAGACATTAATAGAAGTTACTTCTGAGTTTGCGTCAAAGCGTCAGAAAGAAATTATTTTAGAACATAAAGTAATAGTAGATGCAATATTCGATAAAGATATTGAGAAAGCTCAACAATTATTAAGAGTGCACTTAGAAGGAGCATCAGATTATTACAGTAAGGCTGTTTTTAAATTTCAGGAAGGGAAGTAAAATAATGAAAAAAACAAAATGTGCAATTATTGGTTCAGGAAATATTGGTACAGATTTAATGTATAAACTGTTACGGAGCAATACACTAGAACCCACAATCATGGTCGGAATTGATCATAATTCAAAAGGGCTGGCACTGGCTGTAGAGAATGGTCTGACGCCGGTTTACGAAGGTATCGAAGGATTTAAAAAAATTCATGATGAGGCTGAAATAGTTTTTGAAGCAACTTCAGCAAGCGCGCACTTAATAAATTCTAAAATACTAAAAGAACTAGGTAAAAAAGCAATCGATTTAACACCTGCAGCAGTTGGTCCGTTCGTTATACCTGCCATTAATTTAAATGACAACAAAATTGCAGAACTAGATAATGTCAACATGGTAACTTGTGCAGGACAAGCCACAGTTCCAATAGTTAAAGCCATATCAGATATTGTAAATGTCAAATACGCTGAAGTCGTCTCTTCGGTTTCAAGCAAAAGTGCAGGCCCTGGAACACGGCAGAATATTGATGAGTTTACACAAACAACATCTCAAGCCCTTAGAGAACTAGGGGGAGCAAAAGAGTCGAAAACAATTATCGTTCTAAATCCAGCTGATCCTCCTATTCTTATGCGTAATACAATTTTTGTGGAAATTGAGAAGAGCTCTGAAGATATTTATCAAAATATAAAAAAATCAGTCGACAATATGATTACTAAATTACAGGAATATGTTCCAGGTTATCGCTATAAATCAGAGCCAGTTTTTAAAGAGAATATAATCACTGTACAAATTGAAGTTGAAGGAATGGGCGATTTTCTTCCCATATATTCTGGGAACTTAGACATCATTACTTCGGCTGCTGTCAGAACAGCAGAACTAATAGCTGAAACCTTAGTAAAAGAGGTGCAATCATAATGACCAAAAAAATTATAATTAATGATGTTACTTTGCGGGATGGAATGCATGCTATCTCACACCAATACTCCGTTGAACAGATTGCTGAGCTAACACAATTACTCGACGACTCAGGAGTAGATATTATTGAGGCTACTCACGGAGATGGACTTGGTGGAAGTTCGTTGCAATTTGGACTATCCAAAGAATCTGAGGATGATATTATTCGAACTACCGTAGAAAACGTGAAAAATGCAAAGGTTGCAGTCTTGTTATTACCAGGAGTAGGAACAATCGATCACTTAAAAAATGCACATAATCTTGGTGCTAAAGTAGTTCGCGTTGCAACACATTGCACAGAAGCAGATGTGTCAGAACAACACATAAAAGCAGGATTGAGTTTAGGCATGGACACTGTAGGTTTTCTAATGATGTCCCATCGAGCTACACCTGAAAACCTACTAGAACAAGCGAAAAAGATGGAATCTTATGGTGCTGAAACGATATATGTTGTAGATTCGGCAGGAGCCCTATCCATGGATGACGTAAGACAACGAGTTTCTTTGTTCAAAGAAAATTTATCTACAAAAATCGGTTTTCATGCCCATAATAACTTGTCCTTAGGAGTAGCGAATTCAATTGTCGCAATTCAAGAAGGTGCTGATCGAGTAGATGCCAGTTTAGCTGGAATGGGCGCTGGTGCAGGCAACGCTGCTTTGGAGCAATTAGTCGCTGTGATGAATAAAATGGAAATCTCACACAATGTAGATTTATTTAAAGTAATGGACGCAGCAGAAAACGTGATGAAACCAATGATGGTGCGTCCAGTTCAGATTGATCGTTTAAGTTTAATGCTAGGTTATACAGGAGTGTATTCTAGTTTCTTGTTATTTGCAGAAAGAGCTGGGAAAGAATATGGAGTTGACCCAAGAGAGATTTTAATGCGTATTGGGAAAATGAACGCAGTTGGTGGTCAAGAAGATTGGATTATTGGCATTGCTCAGGAGTTGGCAAAAGAAAACCAAATGACATAGGGGGAAACAAGATGAAAAAATGGAGTCTAATATTTATTTTATTTACTTTGATGTTGTTAGTAGCTGCATGTGGTGAAGATTCAGGTGGGGAATCTACTGAAGCTAAAGAAGGGAATTCTGATGAAAAGTTTGTGATTAAAGCAGGTCATGCTGCCTCAGAGGAGCATTTTGCGCAAGACACATTTGAAGAATTCAAAAAAATAGTGGAGAAAGATTCAAATGGACGTATTGAGGTAGAAATTTATCCTAACGGTCAGTTAGGAGGAGAAAGAGAAATGGTAGAGGCAGTTCAACTAGGTAACTTGACCATGGCAGCCCCATCAAGTGCCGTTTTAACCGCGTTTAGTCCAGGAATGTTTTTATGGGACTTGCCATTTCTTTTCGATAGCCCAGAAATTGCACATGAAGTATTAGATGGAGAAATCGGTCAAGAAGTACTAGATGATCTATCGGAAGTCGGCATAACAGGATTGGGTTACTGGGAGAATGGATTTCGTCATTTAATGAATGGCAAAAAACCAGTTACTACTATTGAAGATATGGATGGTTTGAAAATGCGTACATTAGAAAGCCAACAGCAGATTGAAGCATGGGATGCTACAGGAGCCAACTCAACTCCAATTGCGTTTACAGAATTATACTCTGCATTGCAACAAGGAACGGTTGATGCAGCTGAAGGACCATTGGCCTTGATTTACGCACAAAAATTTTATGAAGTACAAGATTACTTAACGCTGACAGGTCATATGTATTCACCATGGCCAGTAATTATTAATCAACAGTTTATGGAGAGTCTACCAGAAGATCTGCAAGAAGTTGTAAAAGATGCTGTTATAGAAACAAGAACAGTGAATAGACAACTTTCAGCGGATGATGAAGCGGCATCTCTTGATTTACTAAAAGAAGGCGGAATGGAAGTCGAAGAACTATCGACAGAAGAAAAAGCTAAGTTCACTGAAGCAATGAAAGTTGTTTATCCAGACATCAAGGATTTAGCAGGTGAAGATATTTATAACAGATTAATGAAAGCAGTAGAATAAGATACTCTTTAGCTGGACAGTCTACACGGCTGTCCTATTCTTGATTTAAGGGGGAATAAACTTTGACATATTTTTTAAAAATGCTAAATGGATTCGAAAAAGTATTGGTTACTATTTCTATGGCATTGATGGTGATTTTAATATTTGTTCAAGTATTCACGCGTTATATCATGGGAGATGCACTGTCTTGGACGGAAGAAGCTTCGCGATACTTATTTATTTGGTTGATTTTCTTGTCAATTGGCATTTCATTTATAGAAAAAAAGCATATTAGTATTGATATTATCTCTGATCGTCTTCCGAAAAAAGCACAAATTATTTTACAACAATCTATTTTTCTTATCTTAATCGCTTTATCAGTATTTCTTTTGATAGGAGGTTGGGATTTAGTAGAGCAAATGCAGACATTCAAACAAAAATCAGCAACTCTACAAGTACCTATGTGGATTGTCTATTTATCCTTACCTATAGGATTCCTTTTTGCTATTTTACGATTGATACAGGCATCCATTCTTTTGTATCTTCCTGAGAAATCGACAAGTAAGGAGGACTCGTTAATATGAGTACAGGAATTATATTATTTGGAACACTAATAATTTTACTATTAATATCAGTACCAGTGGGCTTTGCTCTAATTATTTCTAGTTTATTAACAATTTTGTTAGCTGATATTTCACTACCTTTTAGTTTGCTTACACAAGTATTAATTACTGCTAATGACTCGTTTCCATTAATGGCTATTCCTTTTTTTATTCTAGCAGGAGTGTTAATGGGCAGAGGTGGAGTTTCTGAAAGACTCTTAAACATTGCTAGTTCATTTGTGGGGCATTATCGTGGGGGCTTTGCCGTTGCAGCTATTTTAACAGCTATGTTCTTCTCAGCGATTTCTGGCTCAGGTCCAGCCACGGTAGCAGCTATTGGAGCTATTATGATTCCAGCAATGGTTAAAAGAGGCTACAAAAAATTATTTGCCACAGCTTTAATCGCGGCTTCGGGAACAATTGGAATAGTTATTCCACCGAGTATACCATTAGTTATTTATGGAGTTTCTTCAGGTACATCGATTGGCGATTTATTTATTGCTGGAATTATCCCGGGTACGCTAATGGGCTTGAGTTTAATGATTTGGGCAGTCCTTCATGCTCGTAAAGAAAATTATCAAACAGACCCAAGAGCGACTTGGAAAGAAAGATTACATGCGATCAATAGAGGTAAAGGGGCTATTTTGATGCCCGTAGTTATTTTAGGTGGAATTTATGGTGGTATTTTCACCCCAACAGAGGCAGCGGTTGTAGCTGTTGTTTACGGTTTAGTCTTAAGTTTCTTCTTCTATAGAGAACTAACTTGGAAAGAAACGATATCTATAATCTACGATTCAGCAATTACAACTGGATCGATTATGTTAATTGTCGCAGCTGCAGCAATCTTTGGTCGGATACTAGCACTTGAACAAATTCCTAATGCCGTTGCAGAAGGAATAATGGGCTTAACTACAAATCCGATTATTTTCCTTCTTTTGGTTAATATACTTCTTATTGTTATTGGGACATTTATGGAGACTATTGCTGCAGTTATCATCCTGACGCCTATTTTATTGCCCTTAAGTGTCGAAATGGGCATAGATCCAATTCATTTTGGAATTATAATGATTGTTAACTTAAGCTTAGGATTTATTACACCACCACTAGGACTGAATTTATTTATAGCTTCTGGAATTTCAGGACTGAAAATAGAGGCTCTTAGTAAAGCGATACTCCCTGCTTTTATTGCTCTAATTGTGACCTTGTTATTTATTACCTATGTTTCTGACTTATCGTTATTACTACTATAAAAGGACTGATTAGCATGTTCAAAGTAACCTTGGTAGATCACGAATGGGATGATACCAGTCTAGAAGAGAGTATGTTTGCTGAAGCTGGAATAGAGTTTAACGTATTACAATCTAAGAAGAAAAGTGAAATTGTGAAAGCCGCCAAAAATTCTGATGCCCTGTTAATTATGTATGCAGAGATTGATCGAGAAATTTTAGAGGCTGCGCCGAATTTAAAGTTAATTTCTAGATACGGTATTGGAATAAACATGGTTGATTTAGAAACAGCAAAACACGCGGGAATTCAAGTTGCCAATGTAAATGACTACTGTGTTGATGAAGTATCGGATCATGCTTTAGCATCTATTATGTCTGCAGCAAGACGATTATTTGTTTACGACAAAGATACTAGCGTAGGAGGATGGAGTTTTAAAAAAGCTCCTATTCCTTTAAGAGCTAATAAAGCTAGTGTTGGCTTGTTAGGTTACGGAAAAATTCCTAAACGCTTAGCACAAAAATTAAAAGTTATCGGCTATCAAGTAAAGGCGTACGATCCGTTTGTTTCTGAAGAAAAAATGTTAGAGGACGGTGTTATTAAAGCCAGTTTAGATGAAATAATGGCTAACAGTGATTTTATATCTATACATACCCCTCTTATTCAGGCTACACATCATTTAATCGGGAAACGAGAATTAAATTTGATGAAAAAAACGGCTTATATTATCAATACTTCTAGAGGACCTATTGTTGACGAGAAAATATTAGTAGATGTATTAAAAGATGGTAGAATAGCTGGTGCTTTCTTAGATGTAACAGAAGAAGAACCTTTATCGGATACACATTTGTTGAGAGAATTAGAGAATGTTGTATTAACACCGCATGCGGCTTGGTACTCAGTAGATGCATTTGAAGAAATTAGAGTGAAAGCTATTACCAATATAATAGAGAAATCACAAGGTATCGATCCCACTTACTTAGTCAAATAAATTACTGGGAATGTGTATATTATAGTGAATGCTATTATAAGATCTTTGAAACAGCGAAGAAAATTTCGTTAAAAAATTATGAAAGCAGAAAAGCAATAGTAAAATTGCCCTGTGCAGTTTTACTGTTGCTTTATATTCGAGCGTTTGAAATTCAAAGATTCAATAGACACACTTCAGCAACCTAGAATATCAGTTCAGATAAACACCTTTATCTTAATTGAATAGCTTTAGAGACGTGGGCAGAAGAACAATACGAACCATTCCGAATCTATTCAAAAAAGTGGATTTGGTCATCTTGGATGAGATGGATTACCTTCCTTTATGACAGATTGATTTTGAAATGAATTATGAGACAAAGTAAAAGAAACAAAGAAGAAGGTTTAAATTTTCTTCTCTGTCTCTTAAAAACCATCGTTTTTGATATTATAATTTATACCTGACTACTAAGCTTGCAATTCTACTTGAAAGTCACTTTTCTCTTACCTAATAAAATATAAATTAAATGTCCAACAATATTCAAAAGAGCAAAAGCAATAATCCAAGCAATGTTTAATCGTTTGTGATGATAGGCATTAATTGTTGCCCACATCGTGAATAGTGTTGCATATACAGCTAATCCTGAAAACAAAATAATTTCCATCCAAGCTGCCGATAAGTCGTGTTTCCATTTCAACGTACCACTTATTTCCCTCTCCACTTCCATAAGGGTAAAATTTCGCTAGTAGCCAATCTGGAGACCAAACAGACTTACTGTATTGATACTCAGGTTTTGCATTCTCTACGTAACCAAATACGGAATTTACACCTACACCACTGACATTATAGATTTTAACTTCTGAGATTTGATCTGTTGCATCAATTAAGGCAGCAATTTCTGTTTTCATTGAACCGGTAAGTGAACCTTGGCTTCTTAAAACTTCGTGTACAGCTGTGGCAACAAAGTTTTAACAGACTCATTTTTTTAGTCAACCAACTTAATTAGCTTCTGATATATATCCTTCCAAGCACCATTCAAATCTAAAGCCATCACTTCCATCGACATCCGTTCATTCCAGACATATCGTTCATCTACAGCCCTGCCATTAAACGGATATATTAATATCCCTCGCAAATTCAAATGTATCTCTTGGTGCATTAAATAAGTGAATAGCTGATACATATTGTGACTGTGGAATGATGACTTCCCGTAATGAACTTGGAAAATATTTTTATAAAACTTAGCATCTATAATGATTTTCTCTAACTTGTTTTTGTGTGTTAATGATACATCCGTCCTCATGCCTGGCAGGAGTGCTTTATTGCCTTCTAGCTTCCATTGCATGCCTTCCGCTTTTACGTAGTAGTCTCGCTGTTCTAATTTATAGAAATTGAACAAGAACTTCTCGAAGATGGCATTTAGTGCACGTTCATCTAGCTCTGCTGAAAACAGACTCCAATTTCCAGTTTTATGTGACAGCAGCAACATCTCATGCAATAAGAGCGCGATTTGAAGCACCCTTTTGTAATGTGCGTTATGTCGACCGAATACCAGTTTAGCAAATGAAGATTGGGTTAAAGGTGGTGCGTCGACTTCTGCCATCAATTCCATATACTTAAAGCTTCGACTTATAGTTTCCTGTTTAACGTACCGATTCGATGTAATTGATTTTAAAGTGGATTTAATCATTTGGTTGATCCATATGTTTGCTGTATATTCATCCTTCTCACAAACAACAATTGGTTTTTTCAAAATCATGTACGACATGGACTCTGCTATCATCAATCGACCGGACAGTCGATTAGTTGGTTCTGTAATCGCGACATAATCTTTTACTAGACCTCTGCGGGTTACAATTTCTACTTCTTTTAAAAATTGCTTGCAGAGAAAGTCATATGTGATCAAATCCTCATCTACATCATTCATGCTATTGACCAGTTCTGGCATATTGTCTGCATAACTAAGTAAAACAAATAAGTTGCGAATCGGAACTTTAAGTGTTTCCTCCATTTTATATCTCCTCAGTCAATTGTTTAACTATTTCAGGACGATCGAAATAGTATTCTTCCAATAAAGGCAAGATTTCAAAATTCATGATTCCATCAACCCAATATTTCTCACTGATGTCATCTGGCTTTACTGAGAAGAAGGAATGCCCGATTGCATAGCCCTGCCCTAACTGATAATCATTAATGATTTCATGATTTAATTTCTCGACAATCTGCTGGATTTTGCTGATCATTTCAATTGAAACATTCTCGCTGATCATGTGCTGTCGCCATTTTTCATTAAATGCCGGCTCTAAAGTTACAAAAGCGAAGCGCCTGCGTAAAGCCACTTCTAGTTGCGCGAGTGACCTGTCAGCCGTATTCATCGTTCCGATCAAATACAGGTTACTTGGAACGGTGAACTTCTTTTTTGAATAACCCATTGTGACAAATTCATCCCGCTTGTCCCGCTCAATTAGCATAAATAATTCACCAAAAATTTTTGACAGGTTGCCCCTATTAATCTCATCAATGATAAAGTAATAGTCTTCTTCTGGATTATTCAACGCACACTGGCAAAAGTCATAGAAAACGCCGTATTGCAAAGAAAAGCCATTTTCCTTTGGACGGAAACCCATCACAAAATCTTCATAGGAATAGTTTTGATGGAACTGTACCATTTCCACTCGGCTCTCATCTTTCGAACCTATCAACGAATAAGCCAACCTTTTTGATACAAAGGTTTTCCCTACGCCTGGTGGTCCTTGTAGGATAATGTTCTTTTTATACTTAAGCAAACTAGCAATCTTATCATAAGCTTCTTCATCGATGAATACTTCTTCAAGAAATGATTCTTTGGAATAGGTTTCGTATATTTTTTTCTTGCCGATTGTTTGGCCAAGCGCTTCTTTAAGATTTGATTTCAAGCGCAACAAGAAGTGATTGTTTTCCTCATATCCTTCTTCGAACAATGTGCACCAATAACAAATACTGCCATCATCCCGCTGAACAGCCTCCAGTCCCGTTATTTCTTGAATTCTTTTTACCAAGTTTAAAATGGGACCGTCAAAAGAAGATCTGCTCATGCCTAAAGCTTCTCCTAACTGAGTAGTTGTCGCTTGCCCTCCAAGTTCATACATTTTTGTTAGATAAACTAAGTCTTTTTCTTTAAAAATGTTTTCGTCTGCCAGCAAATCTATCCAATTATCTTTAGTGAGCTCTCTTGATACAGGAGAATGCGTAAGTTCAGTCGGTTCTTCTGATCTTTCACTCTTCAACTCATCAAGCACATCAATAATTTTGCTATGAAGATCTTCATAAGAAAAACTTTCCGCGTTACTCACATGAGCTACGCTTCTTTGTCCGTCCTGAGGATGGTGGTCACCGTTATGCAAACCATATTCAATGCCGTATGGATCAATCGCCAAAAACAATTGCGGCGCCTCCCTATGACTTGCATGCTCTGTTTGGTATACACCCAACCAGCAACGTGAAGTGCCAAATTGATTATTCCAGCTATAGCCGTTCAATACTTTATCTTCTACAAAACTCAGATCTTTCAATTCTTCGAATTGTCGGATTGCACGATGGATTTTGGTAAGTTCTATTTGGACTTTTTTCTTTTTATCAAAATAATACAGCTGGAAGAGAATTGAGAAGTCACTCCACGAGTTTAGAATCTTTGTTTCGTACTTTTTAATAACATCTTGCTTGACGAAATTCATATCCTTGATGGATGCCGCTCCGTCTTCCAAAATCATTTCAATAATTTTATATCGGATTAAATTCACTTTTTCAGTGTTTCGGTATTGATCGCTTAGCTTCTCTAAAATCTCTGGATCCATGTCTATTATTTGTTGCAACATCATTTCCTGATCGTTTTCAAATTGACCTAGTTTAGTGGAAAGTTCGAATAAGTAATCTATTGCGCTTTCTACTTTTATTTGATCGTAAGTTGTGACGCAGTAAAAGAAATCTTATACGTCGAGTACCGTAAGAGAAGGATTATCCCGTTTGAAATGTTCTAGTACGGCGTTGCATACGTAACGGTAGACTTCGTAATTTTTCCCTACAACACCTAATTTTAAGTCAATATCATAATCCACTTTAATTGCACTGAATACTTCTTGTTTGTAGATTGGGTACTTCTTATAGTCTTTGGCAGCTAATAAATAAGCGAAAAGTGGTGCACCTAGCGATATTTTATTGCTATATGCTTTACCTTCTATTCTAAAATTTTCAATTAGTTCACTAATTGGCGCTTCAGAATTATAAAGTTCATTAAGTAGGATAGCTACTCTTGCAGGTTTTGCTTCAGCAAATTTCACTAAATCAGCCGTATTACTCCAGTGAACAAAACTGCCTGCGCTTGGGTTCTCTTTTTGTAGCTTTTTTACAATATCAACTATTGTTAAATCCGTTATTTCTTGTCCTTTCAAAAATTCATTCAAACGGGAAAGGATTTCAAGTTTATAAGCTTCATCGTAAAGTTCGTTCTCTTTAAATTTTATGTATCTTCTATAAGCTATATCAATATAAGGGCTATCAAAAAGTTTCTTTCTAATTTCTGAATACTCTTTTTGAGTTGGCATCGAACGTCCTTCCTTCAACTCTTCCTCGAAGAAAACTTCCGCAGCTTGTTCAAGTGAAGTGCGCAAAGTCCAAATAAAACGGTTTTGGTTAGGCTGCCACTCTCCAAGAAAAGGAATATGCCAAGTTTGATTTTTACCGTCTTCTTGTTTAGGATAAGCAACTTCAGGTAAATAACTCATGATTCGTTTGCCCAATCGATCTATTTGTAGATTAATTGCGCCTCTGCCTTTTAATCCAATTGCATGAGCAATCGGTATCGTATGTGGACGACCGTCATATTGCATAATCGTTAAAATCATTTGTCTGTCTCTTTCTTGAAAAACCTCTTCGTTCCGAAGCATTTCCAACCACTGATCTTTTGTAATTTCGAGAGGCGTATCAAAGATCGTTTTCACAGACATTATTATCATCCTTTCAATTCTTTTTTCTTTTGGTGTCATAATTACTTACATTATAACGTTAAAAATTTGAATTACTTAATGAATCAAAATATTACCAAATAAACTATTGTTACTCCTTAACATTTTCTCCTACTACAAGGTATATTGGGGACTGGAAATTCATGAGATAGATCTACAGAATGCATTGATAAGAAAGCCAAGAGTAGCGAATTCGCTGAGATTTTTTTGGGAAATCTATTATTATCAACATCGGCTTTAAAGAGCTTGATACGATACTAACAATCGCGTCAATCTCTAACATCCACACTTCAAGCAAAAACCATGAAATTTATATTTTTTATATAATTTACCAATTGTGATATGCTATAAGCATCTTCCAATTAGAGCGAGGTGTACGTTGAAAAAGATAACTCCTGTCGTATTGGTTTTTATTCCGCTGATTCTGCTTTTTTTGTTTAGCGCTTGCGGTTAGCGTAACGAAGACGAATCATTAACTTTTGACAGTTCTGCAAGCTATGAAGGCGTATTGGTCTCAGAAGCTTCTTCTTTCGGTAAAACTAGCGACTATGAGGAAGTGTTTGTTTCTGGTGAAGAGAAAGCCGAGGAGTTGATCGATTTATTGCGTGATCAACACATGGTTGAAGTGAGTACAGACGAAGTGCAACAAAAGGCTGCTGAATTAGAAAAGCCGGGCAGCTATCGGATGTTGCTTTACAACCAACCCGTGCTAATCGTACGAATGCTTCAACTGAAGAAGTGAATCCGATTGTTTTTTATGCAGATGGAACCATTCAAGTTACACAAAATGGTCGTACTTATTTTGCTGCTGGTTCCTCTAAAGAACTGCTTCGTCAACTAAAGTCCGACTGGCAAATCTATTTTTAACTGCAGACTGGCATGAACTAACACGAAACACTACTGATCTACATAAAATTGATAGGAGCCACCCTACATGAAAAAGAATACATATCCTTTACTCATCCTTTTACTGTCCGTCTTTCTAGTTGGCTGTACAGACGTAGAAAACGCAGCCATCACAGATGTAGAAGCTCACGAAGGTGCGACACAAGAAGAAGCTCCGCTTGAACCAAAAGAAAGCACTGAAAAAGAAGAAACGATGGCGGACGCAGAAGAAACACCAACAGAAGCCGTTCCCGACTTATTCGCAGGATATGAACTACTTGAAGTCGATGGCGGAGATTTGTCTGGCCATCGCGAAGCTAACGTTGTCGTCGACATTGGTTTTGGCGACCGTGACTATTGGGCGTTTACGAACGAACACGGCCAATTGGTTCGGGTTGTGGCAGACAAAGTCGTGGTGCAGGATGATTCGACTGAACCGGTATTAGCGACTGGCCGGTATTATTCAGATGAAGCAAAGGTACCGGGCGTCGAAAGTGACGTGTTAGATGAAGGACATGTGCTAGCTGATTCGCTTGGTGGGGTCTCGAATGCTTACAATATTACGCCACAAGAAAGTACGCTCAACCGCCATGGCGATCAAGCTTATATGGAAGATGCGATTCGCAAAGCAGGCGGCGCGACTAATTTTGAAGCGATCATCATCTATCCGGATACAGACACTCAGATTCCTTCGAGCTATCAGTATACGTATACTATTATGGGCAATGAAATTGTGGATACTTTTGATAATGTGAACCCGGATGAGATAAACGCATCTCTCGGGTTAACAGAAAGTGAGTCTACAGATTTGAATAGTTCAGCTACAAACGAAGATGTTTCGATTGTTGATACCAATGGCAATGGACAAGTAACCATCAAAGAAGCAAAAGCAGCTGGTTTTAGTATGCCGATCACGCGTGATCATTGGTTATACCAGCACATGCGCGATAATGACAATGATGGCATGGTAGGCGAGTGATTTTTTTAACTTACGTACTGTTCTCTATTTAAAAGGAGGTTAAGGTATTGAGAAAAGGTTTTCTTATAATGTTAGTGGCCATTTTCTTAAGTGCGTGTAACTCAGTTAAGGATAGTGATATTGTGCTTGAACAAGAAGAAATCATAACTAATTCGGATAAATTTGAAGCGTTTATCGAAAATCTTAAAAACGGAAAAAAAGATAACATACGGATTGTTCAAAGAACTACAGAAGGCGACCCGCTTTTTAATACACTAGATTATAATGGTCAAACTATTACCTACACGTATGACGATTCTCAAGATAAATTTGGAGGTTCAAGTACAGGATTAGAAAGTGGAACTTGTGAACATCTAGAAAGTGAAAAAAGTGAAAAAGGCAAACGATACTACTTAATTGGCTGCTCTTCTGAAGTCGGAGAGTATTTCGAGTTTGAAGTTCTAGAGTAACTTTTAATGATTAGAAAAACATTGATAAAGTTTAGAGAAAGTCATAGTTAGGAGGAGAGATACGTTGTTCAAAAATCAGAGTAACGGATTGGCAATTATGTCGGCCATATTGGCAGCCGTAGGATTAGTTTTAATGTTTTCGAGTGCTTCGTTTGGAATTTCGTTAGGAAACTCTTGGTTGATGAGTCAAGAAGACGGTATTGCTGATACTAGCCAGTTCATGATGGTGACGGAAACGTATACCACTGCCTTTGTTGTTTCGGGAGGTATTCTATTTGCTACGGGTTTGCTAACGGCTATGCTTACTTATTACTGCCCTATTTCGGGGTGTTAGAAGAGCGGAAAGCTCACTTGAACATACGGAGTAAAAGAGCTAGTGACTAGTGCAGTTTAAGCGATTATTCCATTTGGTAAAACAGAGCCACTTTTGCGGCTCTGTTTTATTTTTCTTTCTGAAAATCATACTTATCTTCATGAATCGTTAACACAAGGTTGTTAGTAACTAGTGTTTCTTCATCCACCCATTCTACAGTTACTGGTCCATCTACAAAGTTATAATAAATCATTTCTGATTGCCCACACCCTTTAATAAAAATTGAATGGACCTGCGCATCAAGAATGTAGAAAAAAACTAGGCTCGCTCCCCTGTAACCACTGCCCCTACAGTTTTCTTTGGAAAATCTGTTTCTATTTTTCTGTATAGCACAGAACACCTTTCATTACTAACGAACCACTTTAGTCGAGAAATTCAGGATATATAGAGAGTGGATATAAAAAACCACCTCTTGTACGTTTCAGGAAATTCCGATCACGTATAATGAAATAAATTTCCAGCTTTATACTTTCTATACGCAAGTGGTATATTGACTAAAAGAGAAACCAAACAAAACAGACGAGCAAGTCGTTTTCGGTTAGGAGGTGTGGTAAACATGGAATTCAATTTAGGAAATGGTGTTTCTCTTCATTTACCTGCTTTTCCCATTACGATTAGCGCTATTATAATAATTGGTCTTCTCATTAGATGGAGCAAACAGCTCGAAACACGCCGTTTCACGATCTTCTTTTATTTTTTAATTAGTGCTCTTATTACTCCACTTTATTCACAAAGTACGGAAAATGGCGTTTTTGAGTTATGGTTTCCTATCGGATTTCTTTTTATTGCGGCTTATCTGTACAGCAGCAAAAGATACCATCCCGCTAAGATAAAAGCGAGTGCTTTGGGACTTTGCGTAGCGCTGTATCAACTTGTTTTTCAATACCTTGGCTAGTTTTGGCTGCTCTCTCGTTGTGTCTTCTTTACTACTGATATTAATGGAACTGGAGGTCTCGTTATGTGGTTCCTGTTAGGAGTTATCGCCATAATAGCAACTTGTGTAAACCTTGTACTGTACGCAACAGGCAAAGATTATAAACTGGCGATGGCAATGGGCTTATCTTTTACAGCATTAACTGTAGTCGCGGATTATAATATGGTATCTAGTTGGGTAAAGGCGAAAGATTGGTCTGCTTTACTTGATGTGGTTCCGATAATGGCAGATGCGTTGTGGGTGTTAACCATCCTATCGATTGGGTTAAATATAACGCCTATTCTGTTAGAACTGAAAAACAAAAATAAATAGGATTAATTCAAATTTAGGACAGAATCCATTGAAATACTCAAAATGGATGTGAGGAGACAGAAATGGAAATAAGGATGTTGAATAAAGATGAAGAATTACCAATGGCGCTATTATTGCAAGCTGATCCCTCTAGAAAACTCATCGAGGAATATATTCACAGAGGCACTTGTTTTATAGCTGAAGTGGAACATCAACTTATTGGTATCTGTGTATTACTTCCAACAAGACCTGAAACCATGGAACTTGTAAATATAGCGGTGGTTGAAGATCAGCAAGGCAAAGGGATTGGTAAAAAATTAGTACTTGACGCAATCAAAACCGCACAAAATATGGGCTACAAAACCATTGAAGTTGGAACGGGCAATTCGAGCTTGGGGCAGCTTGCTCTTTATCAGAAATGTGGCTTTAGAATAAATAGCGTAGATGTTAATTTTTTTATCAAGCATTATGCTGAAGAAATTTTCGAAAACGGAATTCAATGCCGAGATATGATTCGGCTATCTCAAGATTTATAAGGTTACAAGCTCTCAACAAGCTTGCCAACATGCTGAATACTATTTACCAAGCTCAAAAAATGGAACTCTCTCATTTTAAGAACAACCAACTAATTTATCTTGGGGGAATACGAGTGAACAACATGCTGAAATTCATGACATTTTTATTCGTTGTCACTTTAATCGTAAGTGGCTGTAATACAAAAAAAGAAGAAGATCTATTTAATTTCAAAGGTTCGCACGTAGGAGATAATAGTGCTGTGATTAACATCGTGAGTCAATTAAAGGGTGCTACGTATTCGAAGGATTTTGAACTTAAAACAACCGAAGAACCGTATGGCATTATTTTGAACTACGATTGGTCGGATTCAGAAATGAATTATAAAAAAACATCTATTTATAATGCTACTTTTTTATTTGCATTAATTGAAAACTTGGACTGGGTAACATTCAATTTTGATAATCAACCATACAAAATAACAAGAGAAAGTCTTCAAAATTGGTATGGTGAAAACCTTAATGAGTTAGAAAACGAAAGCAAAACAGAAAAGCTTATACAGAGGCATTTGGAAGACGACAGTAAAATAAATCAGTTATTCAATTAAAAGTGGAAGTGAAGGCATTTTAACAGCGTAAATTCCGTTGGAATAACTGAAAAAAGGATCGACATTTCTGGCCTGTTATCACAAGTGATGTATTCACTGAAATGTAATGAAAGGGGTGAGCACTTGTCATTTACCATCTATATGATCATTATAAATACGTCATTTTGGCTGATACTCAACTATGGTGTCGCTTATGGAAGTCGCTTATTGCCTAAGGGCATGTTTCAAAAAAATTTCTTTTTCAAAGAAAGATCATTTGAAAGCAGCCTATACAAATCACTCCGAATTAAAAAATGGAAAGATAAATTACCAGCGATGAATGCCACACTCAAAAACTTACAAGACAAACTCACCCCTGACTATCTAGATAAACTAATTATGCAAACGTATTATGCTGAATTTGGGCATTTAACCATTGCTGTATTAGGTTTTCTTTGTATAGTAGTTAACCCAAACGAGTATTTTCTGATGGCTTTTAGTTGTTCAATCGTTAATTTTTTCATTCATCTCCCCTTCTACTTAATTCAAAGGTATAACCGTCCGAGACTAATCAACGTGAGATTCAGAAAAGGTTACTCTTCAACAACAAGCTAGACAACAGAGCAAGGGAGACGGTATCGTGGGTGAAATAGATAAACGAAACAGATTAAGCGAAGAACCTTTTACCTATGAAGTAAGAAAAAACGGAACGGTTGCAATTTTCTTTAGCGGTAAACAAATTAAAGTTGTCAGAAACAAAGAAGCCGAACGCCTCATAGTAAAAAAGTGCAGTTAGTATTGGCTAAAATCACTGGTAACTTCAAACACGGCAACGAGAAACTTGGTAAAAACAAATCAGAATAAGGGAAATCAAACACATTTTAGGAGTAGAAATATGAATGACTTTTGTGCAGCATTAACCTATTTGACTAACGTACTTTATATGCCTCATAACCTCATTTTAACGGCGATTCAAGAAGAAAAACAAAATTCCATGTATGGTGCGGGTACATTTCAACTGTCCTCTAAAACAATTCGATTCCGAGTAGCGCATGTGACACCGAGAAAAACAGGACAGTTTGTCGCATTTTGGGAAAAAGACAAAAACAATAAAAACCAGCCTTATTTGTATGACGAAGCGCCCGATTTATTGGTGGTAACCGTATGTAAAAGTGACGATGACTTTGGTCAATTTATTTTTCCGAAAAAAGTTCTTCTCAAACACGCGATTCTTAAATCGAGTGGAACAAAAGGAAAAATGGCCATGCGGGTTTACCCCAGTTGGGATAGCCCCACGAGTAAACAAGCGATAAAAACACAAGAATGGCAGTTGCCTTATTTTGTTGATCTTCGTCTTCCTAAATCATTACTTAAAGAAAAAATCATAGAACTGTACGGTCTCTAACTTTTCGAGATGAGGTATTGAGGGCTAGGAGAACGGCTTTTATTGATTCTCACTTTGCATCGGTAAGCGTAGAATTGTGACATTTCATCTTTCCGACATCGTCTACTATTCCACCTTAGAGGGCAGAAAATCCAAGCTCTACAGATTAAACGTTGGACTACCGAGTGTGCGATTGCTAAATAACGTTTTGGATATCACCTTTTGAAAAGATACTCTTTTTTATTTAAAGCTTATTTTAAGATCCACACCTTTTTTCATCAGTTTTTCTTGTGTACATCGACATCTGATTTCTACATTACGGAAGAACATGTTTGAATCATGATGGTCTTCCCCGTATTCCGGCTATTCATATTACGTTTTTGTGCTAAGCCTTCCACTCCATGATTTGTTCAACTACTCTTTTATTAAACCCTTCTGTATAAGAACCATTTTTTCGGACGCCGCTGCCAAAATGATATTCACTAGACCCGACAGTTTGATGAATTTCTTCTATATTCATCGACGTTAATCCGCCTCCGCAAAGAATAGTTGGACCTTCTAGCTCTTTTGATAACTTGACTAGCTTTCTTAACGCCTGCTTGCCTGTCAAACAATCCTCATGTCCGCCAGATGTTAAAATCCGTTGTACCTGCTTTTTGTAGTCTGTTAATACTGTGTATGCGCTCAACTGGTCGTCAATTTCATCAAACGCACGGTGGAACGTGATATCGAGCTGATCAGACACCGCGATAATTTTTTCTAGTGCGTGTTCATCTATCGTATAATCCTTTTTTAAAGCGCCAAATACGATTCCTTGCCCACCTAAATTCAACACATTTTCAACATCTTCGATGATCGTTTTTAGTTCTGAATCGCTATAGAAAAAATCTCGACTGTGAGGCCGTATCATCACTTGAACCGGTATTGTGACACTGCCAAGAACTCGTTTGATGGTTTCAAAATTCGGTGTTAACCCTCCTTCATCAATTGCCGAGACAAGCTCTAACCTTCCCGCGCCCATTTTTTCTGCTTTGATTGCTTCTTGTTCGTTTTGGACAATTATTTCTATTATCATTTTTCAGTTCCTTTCAGATTGAGCTTCTCCTGCCGTAACTTGATGCCGAAACCCGATGTACCAGATCCATCATAAGTTTCTTTTTTTATGACTTTACCTTATTCGGTCTATAACATCCGATTTTGTTCTAAAATTTTTTTATTTCTATCTCTAACCCAATCATTTCACTTTTTCTATACACATCCTATTTTTTACACTTTCCCCACTCCAAAAGGACATTATTTTCTAACGTCCACTTAGTTGTATTGAAATACTTATCATTTTATACGACAAAAAAGCACCTATTATTTTTATTCCGTTTTCTGAATTAGGGATTGGGGTTCACTTTTTTTTGCAACTCATGCAAGAGAATTCGCGCGCCCGTCAGACTTAAGGTAAGCCCTGGTGCAAATTCCTTATTTCCTGTTGAAACTTCACCTGTCACTAAACAAGCACCTGCCGCTTGGTGTTCTTTCGAAACACCCATGCTTCCGCATGGGTCTGTGTTCTTCACGACTCCTGTAGTTTTCATGGCTCGACTCTCCTTTTTAATACACCCGCAGCCTGGTCAGGTTTATTTTGTTACCGGTATAAATCAGTATGTTAAATGCTTGATTTGTTTCATCATTTCAAGACACTAAAAAGAACGCACGTTCTCATTGTATCATTGATTCTCAACTTATACGCATAAAATTTAGTAAAAAAGTTCGCAAAATAAGTTTCTCTTGTCCAGTACGTGTTTTTTCCCTTTCATGTTTCTTTTTTCTTTGCTCAAAGCAATGAAACAAAAGCTAAGTAGATCTGTATTGAGGATGTAGACAGTAAAAACAAACACTTCGTTTTTCACCAAAGAGGAAAACGCATAGAAACAAAAAAGCCTATCTGTTGAATGCTAGAGAATTTGCAATTAACGTTGAGGCAATAGGAGTGAACTGGCATGAAACACGAGATTTCATATATAAAAAGAATATGTTTACACTGGGAGGACTTAACTCGAATTGAAAAAATAGTACGCTTACCACTCTTCATTTTAAATCATAAAAAATCATCCTGTTAACACTCGCAACTTGATAAAATAAAAAAGAACCTTGCTTTCGCAAGGTTTTCAGACTGTAGACAAAGTCTTATTAAACTGAATAGTGATGTATAATCTCCAACTGGGCTGGCCACTTCGCTTTCCGGTGGGCTCAGCTTCAGCCTCCTCGTCACTGACGTTCCTGCGGGGTCTTCAGCTTTCGCTGTCCCACAGGAGTCTTCGTGGACCAGCCTAGTTGGAGGGTTCCGCTTCAATCAAAGTGAGATTATTTAGTCCATTTCACAATAAAAATACATGATCAAGCCTTTTCATATGCTCCTGCATCGCTGCGCAAAGCCACTGCCTAAAGCGTCCGCTTGGTGCGGAGAATCCTAGATGCATACAAAAAATGAATAATCATTCTTTTGTCTACAAGCTAAGAACCTTGCTTTTGCAAGGTTCTTTTTTTATTTTTTAAACGACCGGATGACGTCTTTAAATTTGAGGCGGTTCCCGTAGTTTAATGAACCAAACTTGTAAATGTGAATGGACAACGCAGCAAATAATACGACTGTTAACACCATGATTGCACTGGAAATTAACAGAGATATCATCGGTACACTTGTCAGCATGTAACGAATCGGCATCGTAAATAACGAGATAAATGGAATAAACGACGTGACTTTCACGACGGTGTTATCCGGTACGTTCATTGCGAACGTTGCAGCGAGATAAGCCAAGACAAACAAGAACGTAATCGGCGTAACGGCAGAGTTTACATCTTCCACTTTTGAAACCAAACTTCCTAAAGCAGCATAGATAAACAAGTACAAGATGTACCCTAACACTGAAAACAAAATGTAGATCAGTAGCACATCTATTGTCATGGATCCTTGAACCATGTCCAGAAGGACTTCAGGGTAATTCTCTTTATTGAGCATAAATCCAATGACACCAAATACAATGAGAGATGCGACTTGTAAAATACCAGTCAGTCCCACTGCTCCTACTTTTCCAAGTATCAATGTTCGTGGGTTGCTCGATGTGATGAGCAGTTCCATCGTACGTGAGTCTTTTTCTCTTGCTACGGATGTTGCCACGTTTGCTCCGTACAAAAGAATGAGCAAATACATCGTAATCATGACAGCAAACGCAATCGCTGTTCCTGATCCAGCGTCTTTACCTAGATAGACGGTTTCTTGTTCGATGGGTTGATTTAAAATTTCGCGTACTTGTTGACTATCCAATCCTTTTTCATCAAATAATCGATTTTCATTCAGTTGTTTTAATTGTGACTCAAAAGCCATTTGTTCAGTTGAAAACGTTTTGCTGTCGTAGGAGATATAGGTATAGCGGTCGTAATCTTCAACGACAAATCCAGAAGCTACATCTTCTCTTTGAACTGCTTTTTTTAGTTCCTCTTCCGTCGAATAGGTTTCTTCACCTAACACGGGACTGAGGGATTCTTTGAGCTCCCCACTTTCGTATACTAACGTAAATTCCTCAGCCGCTTCATCGGCATCTTCTTGTGTTTCGTCACCTTCAAACCAAATCATAAAAGTGGGAATCGTCGTGATGAGCAAAACGATTACGCACATGATGGCTGTTGTCACGAGTAGGCTTTTCTTTTGGATCATTCCACGCAATTCGAAGTTAAAAACAGTTTTAAGTTTTTTCATTTTGATCACCTGTTTTCTCAATGAAGATTTCTTGAAGACTCGGTAAATACTCCATAAACATCGTCAGCTCTATTCCTTGGCTGAATACCCCTTCGACAAATGACCGTTTTGTTTCATTTGGATGGAGCGTTAAAATAATATCTTCTTTTTCCATTGTGTAATCATACGCTGTTAAAAAGTCTAGATGTTGCGGATCCGCGACTCTCAACCGAAGCTTTCCTTCGCCCATTTCTTTTCTAATGTCATTTAAATCGCCACTCAACACAATTTTACCGCCATTGATAATAGCAATGTCATCGCAAAACGACTCGATATACCCCATTTGATGGGAAGAAAAGATAATGATTCGATCTTCTCGAATGTAATTTAATAAAGAATCTTGAAACATTTTTGAGTTGACCGGGTCTAAACCCGAAAACGGTTCATCCAAAATTAAAATATCCGGTTCACAAATAAAGGCTTGTGCAATTTGAACTTTTTGCTGATTGCCTTTGGACAATGTCTCAAGCTTTTGGTCTAAATAAATCGCAATACCGAATTCTTCAGCCCACTTTTCCATCGAATGCTGAGCCTCTTTTTTGCTAGCACCCCGCAGTTCTGCGAAATAAACCAATTGGTCTTTTACTTTAAATTTCGAATACATTCCACGTTCTTCAGGCAAATACCCGATTCTATGATCGGTCGGTTTAAATTCTTTGCCATCCATCAGTATTGATCCACTATCTCCTTCAAACACGTCCATCAAAATTCGCATAGAAGTTGTTTTCCCAGTACCATTTCTTCCTAAGTATCCAAAAATTTGTCCTGAGTTAATCGTTAAGTTAATCCCTTTTAATACATGTTTGTCGTTAAATGATTTGTGTAACTCTTTTATGACCAAATCCATTTTGACACCTCCATAAAATAAATATGCTTGTTTTTAAAAGATTCGCTCTTTTACATCTTAGACTCCATCTTAACATAAAATAATTTCCATGTGACGATAGATGGACACATAGAAAAGTAAGCATTACCCAGACTTTACCGTACTTTTGTTAGATTGATTAACAATAAAAATGGCATTAAAAAACCATTAAAATAGGGATTCACTCAAACAAAAGCGCACCCGTCTTGAGCTTTAACTGACTCTAAGATTGGTGCGCTTTTTATAAAATTTTATAATTAATTATCGATTTCATCGATTTCCTATACCGTTTAAATAGATTTTCTTAAATGACATCACAGCACAGGGCAACTTACTTGGATGCTCTGTTTTGAGAAAGTTTGGATTTGTTTTTATTTAATATCTTGTGTTAGCTAGTTGGTTTTGGAAAAAGGGCTTTCCCGTTTTTAACTAATGTCCAGATGCTCACAACTAGCAAGATCACAATTCCACCTATCAGAACAGCTTGAATGGTCGTCGACATGGACGGTGTTAGGACTCCACTATTATAAGCGCTATAGATGCCGAAGAAAGCCCAGGCAATCGGAAGTGGAAATGCTGCATTTTTGTACAACGCTCCGTAGAAGAGAACAAAGCCAATAGCAACAAACAAAATAGCGATTGTCCAAATCGAATCAGAAATGCCAAAGCCCTCCCACTGTAGTTGCACTAAAAATAACGAAATGTTCACAATGGTCGCGATGAAAACCCATGAAGCGTAAAGTGTAAAACTAATTCCTGCAAGTGTACTTGGAAATTGAGAGCGATTGATTGTGATCCTTTTTACGATAAAAATCAATGAGAATAACAGTCCAAAAATCAAGATCGTTGAAATGCCTAACAATTCGTAAGAAAACGTAACGATCCATGCCATATTAAATAACGCACTTGCGATAAAGAGTGGCGATGTCAATCGAATTAATTTGCCTACGTGTTGATCTTTTCGCTTAATAAAGAAATAAACCAATGTTACCAGCAGCAAGGTATAAATAATTCCCCAAATTGAAAACGTAAACGGTGCAGGTGAAATAAGCGTCATGTATTTATCAGATAAATCTTTTTGACTCATCCCATTAAAAAACCCGGACGATCCTAAGTAATTTATTCCTAAAGTTAAAAAATAAAAAACCAAATTCAAAACGGCGTAGAGCTTTGTTTTCTTGCGTGTCTTTTCTTCCATTTAAGTTGTGCCTCCTTAAGTTGTATTGTTGTTCTTAAAAGGGATTGAGATTTTAAAGCTAAGACTGGCGAGGCATGTAACACTAGTGATCTTGTTTTCTTACTTGTTACGGTAGAGAATTCCCTTATTTTTCTTCTATTAAACTACACACCAAAGTAGCTTTACTTGTATTAAAAATTCCGCATATTGTCTGTATTCGACAGTTTTATGATAAACGGATAAAGTGCTAAAAACACAAGCATTAACGTAACGGCCAACAAAATAATGCCTAGACCGTCTAAATCTAAAACTAGCGTCAATAGAATAATAAGAAAAGCTGGAATGTAGCCGACGATTCGGGTTAGCTTAGTAGATTTTGGTACTATATATTGTGTCGCTCCACAATATGGGCAAGTTCCATTGTTTTTAAATTTTACTGTTTGCCAGACAATGGATCTCCACGTCCATTTTTGGCCACAATTTTCACAGGTTGACATGTTTTCACTCCTATTTAATTTGATTGCCTTCTTTCCAACTGCTTACTGGTCATTCTAGTTAGCCACAAAATCAGCCACCTTTTTTATTTAGCGGTTTCGTTGTTTACGATTTGGACTAGAGAAAGTTCCCGTTATCCTAAATTCTGGACCTTGTCATCTGAAAAGACGTACAATAAAAATGAAAGATAAACAAAAAGGAGGCCGTTTATCTATGGCAAGCAACAGAACTTTCACATTCCACAATGGAGTGAACATTCCCGATATCGGATTTGGCACTTGGCAAATTCCGAACGAAGAGGCTTACAAGGCTGTGACGACTGCTTTGGAAAGTTGCTATACGCATATCGATACAGCTTTAGCTTACCAAAACGAAGAAAACGTTGGCAAAGCAATTCAAGATTCTCCTATTTCTCGGGAAAAGATCTTTATCACCAGCAAGCTTCCCGCTCAAATTAAAGGCTACGATGCGACAGTTGAAGCTTTTGACGAAACTATTTCGAATCTAGGTGTTGATTACCTAGATCTCTATTTGATTCATGCACCGTGGCCGTGGGATGACATAGGTAGAGATTGCACAGAAGGCAATATCGAGTCGTGGAAAGCGATGGAAGAGCTTTATAAAGAAGGCAAAATTCGCGCAATTGGCGTTTCTAACTTCGCTGAAAAAGACATCCAAGCACTTATAGACGCTTGTGAAATCGTGCCTATGGCTAATCAAATTCCTTTTTATATCGGCCGTGACCAAAACAGCCTGTTGCAATTCTGCAAACAACATAACATTGTCGTCGAAGCTTATTCCCCGCTCGCGACTGGTCAAATCTTAGACCACTCTAAAATTAAAGAAATGGCTACGAGCTATGGCGTAACACCTGCTCAATTATGCATCCGTTATTGTCTAGAACGCGATACGTTGCCGCTGCCAAAATCTACGAATAAAGAACGTATCATCGAAAACAGCCAACTGGATTTCACTATTTCTTCAGAAGATGTCCAGAAACTTGCTACATTTGAAGATGTTCGTGCTAAATGACAAAAAGCCGCCCACTGGCGGTTTTTTTATTTGTTTATCTGGACTTTATTTTTTAAAAATTACTGATCAAAGTTGTTTAGTAAAGAAAACAAACTGAATTTCAGTCGTTTCAGTAATTGATAAATTGATAAATTCCAGTTAATTGGATATACAAGCCGATATGAACAAAATACTGTCCATTTCGGATCAAATACTGTCCAACATAGCTCAAATACTGTCCAAATCCCACATTTACAAGCCAAATGCTTTTTCGAAAAAAGACTCCCCCTCTTGAATTTTTAATCATCTCTGCAACTCGACTTTTATACGCCGGTTCGCGGAATTGCCACTGTGAATTAGTTTATTCGCTTGGAGCAACTAGTCGTTTCCTACAATAAAACTAAAAGTAACAGACATATTTTGTATAATCAGCGGTTTACTTTATCACATCAAAGGGAAACTACTCATTACTATCATTTTCAAATCAGAGGAGGAAAACTTTTTGGGACATTTTATTGAAGTGGAAGACGGCGTGAAAATTTATGCAGAAGATATTGGATCAGGGCAACCGGTTGTCTTTATCCACGGCTGGCCATTGAACAGCAAGTCGTTTGAATCGCAAGTTCAGATTCTTGCGCAACAAAATTTTCGGTTTATCGGCATCGATCTCAGAGGTTACGGAAAATCGGATAAACCGTGGACGGGTTACGATTACAATACCGCAGCTAGTGATGTTAAAGCGGTTATTGATCATCTAAAACTTGATAACTTTGTACTTGCTGGATTTTCAATGGGCGGACCTATTGCTATTCGCTACTTGACGAAGTTTGGTCAGCAAGGTGTGGACAAATTATTATTGTTATCGGCAGCGGCTCCGTTATTCACTCAGCGCGATGATTTTAACTATAACTTGAAACCTGAAGAAGTGGACGATATTATCAAACAGATTAAAGAAGACCGTCCAGCTTTTCTCGCTCAATTTGCAGACATGTTCTTTGAGCAGAAACAATCACCCGAATTCTTACAGTGGTTCCAGTTGCTCGGTCTTGAAGCTGCCGCTCACTCGACCATCAACTCTGCAATTGCTTTAAGAGATGAAGATTTGCGTGACGAGTTAGCAGATATTACGCTTCCAACAGCCATTTTTCACGGGAAAAAAGATCAAATTTGCACTTATGAATTGGGCGAAGAAATGGCAAAACAAATACCTAACTCGGTTCTTGTTCCTTTTAAAGACAGTGGGCATGGCATCAATGCCGATGAGCCGGAGCGCTTTAACACCGAATTATTGAGCTTCTTGAAAAGCTCTGGCGTAAAATAAGGATAGTTCAATGACTAGGAAAAGACGGATAAATCATCCGTCTTTTTTTTTCACAAAATGTGATCTAAAGCTACCTCCCTTCCGTTATGTCTATAACAGATTAAAAAAAAGGAGTGTTTTGATATGAAAATAGAATGGAAAAAGGTTTTAGTCCCTGTACTTGGAGCCGCACTTTTACTTCCGGGTATGGCATCAAATGCATTAGCAGCGGAAACTTCACAAACCGAAACGACAGGTGTGGAACTTCGTGCAACATTGGATTCATTGTTGTCTGAGCATTACGCGTTAGCCGTGGATTCGATGATGAAGATTTACGACGAAGATGAAGCAGCTGAAGCGGCTATTGCAGCACTTGATGCTAACGCAGCGGATATGGAGCCGGTGATTGCTTCTGTGTACGGTGAAGAAGGCGGCGCAACTTTCGTGGAAATTTTCGATAAGCACAATACGGGAACGGACGATTATGCTGAAGCAGTCAGAGATGGCGATGACGCAATGAAAGAAGAAGCCTTAGGTGAAATTCAGTCTTTTGTTGACGACATGGGTGCATTTCTTGGAACAGCAACAGAAGGCAATCTTCCAGAAGATGGTGCAACTGCAGCACTTCGCGAGCATGAAGACTTTGTCCAAAATACATTTGATCTTTATGTAGAAGGCGATTATGTTGCGGCTTATACGTCTTACTTGGATGGTTTTAAACAAATTTTTGGAGCTGGTAGTGCAATCAGTGGTGCAATTTCAACTCAGTTTCCCGATCAATTTTCTGATCCAAACACACCAGCAGGCGATTTCCGCGCAACAGTTAACCGAATTGCAGCTGAACATTTCGCTTTAGCACAATTAAGTATGACAAAAGGGTATACTGGTTCTGAGGACTTTGACTTTGCTGATTGGGCACAAGATCAAAATACAGAAGAATTCCGTGCAGCACTTGCTTCTGTTTATGGTGAAGAAGCCAGCAACCAATTTGTACAACTTTGGAACAATCAACATATTTCCGTACAAGGTGACTTGGTGACTGCTGTAGCAGCTGACGACAAGGAAGCTGCAGAAAAAGCAACCAACACATTAACAAGTACGTTTGCTACAGATCTTGGTACATTTTTAAACCAAGCGACAGAAGATCGTATGTCTTTAGATGAGACCATTGCAGGCGTGAAAGCTCACGAAATGTCAGTCATTGATACATTCCAACAATATGTATCAGGTGATTACGCAGCATCTTATGAAACGTATCGTATGGGTTATGCGATTATGTTCGATATCGGTAAAGGGTTAAGCGGCGCAGTCGTTGACCAATTCCCTGAGAAGTTTGAAAACGCAGCACCTGAAAAAATGCCTGCTACTGGATTAGGCGGTACGGCTAACCAATCCAATACAATGATTCTTTGGGTTACGATGAGTACAATGATCTTATTGGCAGCTGGAACCATTACTTACCGTCAAACGAGAAAACAACAATAATACCTTCAGAGAGAGCGACTTGCTCTCTCTGTTCCCACTTAGAAAGGAGGAATGACAGATGAAGCAACTTGTCACGATGGGCACTGCCATCATTTTATGTCTCGCTTTGTTTATCATCTTAAAGCCATTGGCCGCAAGTCCAAACTTTGAAGAACAAATTGAACAAGTTAAGAAAACTGAAAAAAAAGAAGAAGTCAAAAAGGAAGAAGTGTCTGGCAATTATGTTGACAAGATTGCTGAATTCCCCATTCTTCCAGAACAACGTGAAAAATTACAAATGCTGCAACGCGAACGTCAAGAAAGCATAAAAGGCATGGAGCCTTCTGAAATTGAAATCTCTTCGATTGGTGTGAAAGCAGCTATCGAGTCGACTGGTATTTTAGAAAATGGTGCAATGGGTGTGCCTGAAGACATTGACCAAGTTGGTTGGTTTGAACCCGGCTTTCAAGCGGGCGCAAAAGGTCATGCTGTCTTAGCAGGCCATGTTGATAGTTTAACCGGTCCAGCTGTTTTTTATGAACTCGATAAAGTGAAAATTGGTGAAACGGTCGTTTTGACTGGATCTGATGGACGCGAAATGATTTTTGAAGTCAAAAATTTAACGAGCTATGAAACGGACGATGCCCCGATTGAAAAAATATTCGGGAGCTCTGACAAACGTCTCATTAGCTTGATTACATGTACAGGTGACTTTAATCGCAAGATCGGTTCTCACGAAGAACGTTTAGTCGTGACCGCTGAGCTGGTTTCAGATTCAAACGTTTCAGACAAGCAACCTGAGCCACCAGCAAATGTATTAGCAACAGCATTCAATATTTCGTGGCATGCTGTGCGTAACGATGCAATTATCGGTTACCGTATCTATGAGGAAAATGTTGAAACAGGCGAAATGAAAAAAATCGAAACGGTTTCGCTGTTTGATCGTAAGAAAGTTGAAATTCAAACAGATAATACGAAGCGTTATTACGTTTCTTCTGTAGATGTCGACTTGAATGAATCGAAAAAGGCTGAGGCAGAAATTCAGTAACGAAGAACTCGATTATGCATGGAGTAGACATTCGAAAGAGTCTCTAACAAACAAAGTGATGTGACTCAGCATAAGCTTGTGACAAGGCGTCTGCCGCAATCGAAATCAGGTAATCTCTGCCGACAAAAAAAGACTGTCACCAAAAATCAGTTTAGATGATTTTTGGGAACAGTCTTTTTTGATTTTATTGTTCAATAGATTGGTTTTCTCTGCATGCTTTTTCGTGACGAAGCAGCCATTCTTTTCGAGGCAACGTGCCTGCGTAACCGGTTAGTTTGCCGGTTGCTCCAATAATGCGGTGACAAGGGACAACAATGTTTAGTTTGTTTTTGCTGTTGGCATTGCCGACAGCTCTGACAGCTTTTTCGCTGCCAACAGCTTTGGCGATTGCGCCGTAGGAGACGGTTTCTGCATACGGAACATCAACCAATGCCGTCCACACTTTTTGCTGAAAATCGGTTCCGGTAGACTCGCAAGCAACGGTAAAATCCATGCGTTGCCCTTTGAAATATTCTTCGAGTTGCTGCTGGCAATCTTTTAATACTTGTGGACTTTCTGGAGAGATGGGTGCGCTGACTTTACTTTTTTCGCTGAATAAAATAGAACGGATAGCTTTATCTGTTCCTGTAATTTCCACGATGCCAATAGGGGATTGAAATTCAATTTGATGTAGTTGGTTCATAATAACGACCTCCATAAATAGAATGTGGCATATGCTTCCCAGCCTCGCCAATTTGCTGAAAGCTCGGTAATTTCTGCAAGGGTTGGTTTTCGGTCCATCTTCAAGTGGGCTTTTAAGGCATTGTGCAGACCTACGTCGGCGATTGGAAAAGCTGATGAGTCATGCAAGCATTTCATCATTACATAATTAGCTGACCATGCGCCAATGCCGCGAATTTCCAACAAACAGTTTTCCGCATCAGGTGCTTGAAGCAAATGTTCTTTAGTCAATTCGCCTTTTGCCATAATCGTGGCGATCCCTGAAATGTATTCGGCTTTTCGGTCTGTTAACTGCAACGCTCTCAAATCTGCAACCGGCAAGATCGCGATTTTTTCAGGCTGTGGAAACGTCCAATACGTTTTGTCTTCGTAAACTAAGGATTCGCCGTAACGTTCAACAAATCTTTTCTTTAATGTATAAGCAAATGTTAAATTAATTTGCTGTCCCATCACAGCCCATACTAAAGCTTCAAATAAGTCGGGAACCCCAACCATGCGCAATCCATGATATTGCCGGACTACTGGGCTCAAGACCGCATCGGCTTTAGCCCGCACATAAAATTCTTTCAAATCAGTTTTCAAATCAAACCAATCTTCTATATACGCAACCACTCGCTCGACTTCATTTGCAGAAGGCATACCTAAGGGGAATTCGATGCGTAACGCTCCTAGAACAGCCGTTATTTCAAAAAGTACAAGCTTGCCGTTTAACTTCAACAATTTACTGACTTTGCTTTCTTTAATTTGGTGTAAGTTTTCTTGTGAAGATCTGCCAAGATGGATAAGACATTCCGCAAAACTTAAATCAGCTGGCACTGGAATTTCCGTATATTGCCTGCTTTGCATAGAGTTCATTATGCTTTCAACTCGCTTTTTTCGATATTCCGTTGGCAAGTGGCTGGTTAATTCGCGAAAAACGTAATAGAAACCCATCAAATGTGACATCCATTTTCAATAAGAGAGTCTAGTAATTAGTATTAGTCATCCTCTATTTTAGTATTCTCTCCATTTTACAACTTTTTATAAAACGATGCATCTTTAATCATGCTTTTGCAGCACCAAACGGTTCGAGCGAAAAAATTTTCTTTCTACTCTTCTTCTCTTATAATGGAAAAGGTATATACGAAAGAAGGAATAGCTTTATGATTCAATTTTTTTGGTATAGTTATGCGGCATTTCTTGCCACCTCGACGATTGCTTTTTTCATTCACGGCGGCTATAAAAGCCCTATATTTCTAGTAGATTTAGCGTTCACGATCATTGCGTGGATAGGCTTGTTTGGTTTTGTCACCCATTCTCAAATTTTCACTGCGATCGTCTGGCGAGTAATTTTGGCTGTTGTCATATTGTGGGATTTACTGTTTTTCTTTTTTATCAAATCCCGTTTTTCAGTAGAAGCATCAGAACCCGACACGGCCTCGATGACGATAGCTTCGGCTGCTCTCACGTTGTTATTCCTCAGCCCTCTTTATTACGCACTATTTCACTATTCATTTTGAGATTTGTTCTATTGTCTAAACACCTTTACTATGAGAAAAAATTTGAAAATTTTCTATAACTAACTTGTAGAGCTTCATTTTGAAATAGTGTACAAAAACTAGCAGAAATCGTATACTATAGGCATGAAAGCGGTTTAAGAGTGAGGATTCACAGCCGTAAATCGGACTCAGACGAGAAGGTGCAATGATGATGAATTGGGATGAACGCAGACAAATCGTAAAAGTCGCTAATCTTTACTATTTTGCAGGTCAAACTCAAGCACAAATTGCCAGCAAAATGGGTGTTTCCCGACCCGTAATTTCGAAATTGCTGAACAAAGCGAGAGAAATGGGAATTGTGGAAATTTATATTAAAGATGAAAATGCACACACTGTGAAATTGGAACAGCAATTAGAGAATATCTATCACTTAAAAGAAGTATTAGTAGTGCCAGCTGGAAATCTAAGCACTGATATGATTAAGCACGCTCTCGGAAAAGCAGCTGCTTCTTACGTATCCAGAAATATTAAAAATATTACATCTTTGGGCATTTCATGGGGCAGTACTTTGTCTAAATTTGTTCAAGAATACCCATACGAACAGCATCGTGATTTGCAAATTGTGCCATTAGTTGGCGGTATGGGCAGAAAGTTTGTAGAGATTCACTCTAATCTTTTAGCTTACCAGCTAGCACAAAAAATGAACTCTCATTGTTCTTATCTATACGCACCTGCTATGGTAGAATCTTTGGAACTAAAAGAACGACTTATTCAGTCAGAAGACATCGCAATGGTGTTGGAAGAAGGACGCAATGTAGAGATGGCGATTGTCGGATTAGGCAATCCTTTCAAAGACTCTACTATGACCGACATGCACTACTTAACTTCGGATGATTTGGCTTCACTGAAGTTGGCTAAAGCAACAGGTGACATTGGTTCACGTTTTTACAATGCAGAGGGTAATCAGATTAAGCATCCTTTAAATGACTTGGTCATTGGACTAGACTTAGAAGAATTCAAGAATATTCCAGAAGTCGTGGGGATTGTTGAAGGCGCTCATAAAGTAGAGAGTCTTAGAGCCGCTTTAAAAGGCGGTTACTTAAATGTACTTGTCATCGATGACGTTACGGCAGACTTACTTTTGCATCATGCACAAAAAAAAGATTGATCTTTCTTATATTCGCGACAAAAAACCGGCTGTTTGGATGCTTATTGCATCTGATCAGCCGGTTTTTCTAATGATGTATTCCTTTTCCAAGCCAAGAAGCAGCCGCTTCGTAAAGACTTTCTGAAACAGTCGGATGCGCATGCATCATGGTCGCCAGTTCATCCACTGTTCCCTCTAACCTCATAAAAGCAGAAGGTTCCGCAATCATTTCGGTTACATGCGGACCGACCATGGAAACACCCAAGATTTCTCCATAAGTAGTCTCAGCAATCAATTTAGTAAACCCTTCTTTTTCGTCTAATGTCAGTGCCTTCCCGTTTCCAGCATGATCTATTTTTACGACTTTAAAAGAGATGCCTTTTTGTTTAGCTTCTTCTTCTGTCATACCGACACTCGCAATTTCAGGATTGGTATAAACGCAACGCGGAACAACATGATAATCAATTGCTTCTTTTTGTCCTGCTGCATTAGATGCTACAACCAGTCCTTCAGCACTTGCTACATGTGCCAACTGCCAGTTCCCAATCAAATCCCCTGCTGCGTAAATCGTTGGTAAGTTAGTCGCCATGTATTTGTCTACTTTTACGAAAGGTCCGTTCATTGCCAACTTCAAAGAACTAAATGCTGCCGTATTTGGAGACCGGCCAACTGATAGTAGAAGCATTTCTGTCTGTAGGACTTCTTTACGTCCTTGTTGATTTTCGATATAGACTTGTTGAGTCTTGCCTTTTTGCTCTACTGCCGTTACTGTAGTTGAAGTCAAAATAGCAATGTCTTTGCTTTTTAGAGATTTTGCAAGAATTTTTACAGCTTGAGGATCTTCACTTGGAACAATCCGACTGCCCATTTCAACAATTGTGACTGACACGCCAAGCGCAGCGAAAATGCAAGCAAACTCTACACCAATGATGCCTCCACCTACAATGACTAGTGATGTTGGAATTTTAGTAATGTCAAAAATCGTATCGCTCGTCTGGAAACTTCCTTCTTTCAATCCAGGAATGGGTGGAACGATTGGTTTAGAACCCGTAGCCAATATAATGTTTTCAGCTTTGATCGTTTGTTCTTTGCCGTTTTGTTTTACTTCTATAAGTCTATCTGCTGTTATTTCTCCATAGCCATTTAAAACATCAATTTTTCCTTGCTTCATTAAATAAGCGATGCCAGTCCGAAGTTTTTGAATAACCTCGTCTTTTCGTTGCATCATTTTGGACAAAGACACTGTTACAGGTCCTGTTTCTATACCCCAGTTTTTAGCTTTTTCAATATTTTCAAGAACTTCCGCATGTCGTAATAGCGTTTTAGAAGGGATACAACCGCGGTTCAAACACGTTCCACCAAGTTCTCGTGCTTCTCACTAATACTACTTTTTTGCCTAGCTTAGCGGCTCTAATAGCAGCCACACTGCAGCAAACACAACAATGAACCATGCCCACATACTTCCCCACCACTTTACATTTGTTCAGTTGCTTGACATTTGATAATGACTTCATTATAAAAGCGCTTACAGTATAAATCAAGTGTAATTAATAGAAAATTCAAATTAATTTTTTTATTTACTATTTCAGCCACTACCAGATACAATGTGGACACTGCTAGACTGTATTTACCATCGAATTTGAAAGCTACATTTTGGGATTTGTAGCATCTTAAAATTCCATATAAAAAAACTCCCTTCTAAAGTTTTAAAATCAACTTTGAGTAGGGAGTTTTATATTTTTTATTGCAATAAAGTATCTGTTGTTTGTTTTTTATCTAGCCAACTTTTACAAGTGTTTTTTTGTCGTCAAATCGTATCCGCTGAAAAAAGCGAAGCTCTTAGCTTTTTTCATTTTTTACTGAGTCGTATATCCGCCATCAATCATTAATGTGCTGCCTGTAACAAATTCGTTTTCAACTAAAAAGACAATAGCGTGCGCAATTTCTTCTGGTTGACCGAGTCTGCCGATGGGATGCTTGTCTACTAATGCGTCATAAAAATCACCTAATGCTTCTTTGCTGACCATGCCAGATTCTACATAGCCTGGTGCTACTGCATTAACGCGAATTTTGTGTTCTGCATACTGTAAAGCCAGTGACTTGGTCATCAAATTCACAGCACCTTTTGACGCATTGTAAGCAAATGCGCCACCTTCTCCAACTGATCCTAAAACAGAAGAAGTATTAATGATTACACCTCCATCGCCATGTTCTAGCATGTTTTTAATGGCATGTTTGGAACCAAAGAAAACACCGTCTTGGTTGACCGAAATGACCTTGTGATAGTCTTCGTACGTCAATTCATGTGTAACGCCGAGTACCCCAACGCCTGCGTTATTGACCATGATATCAACTCTACCGTACTGTTTGACTGTTGTCGCAACTAATTTTTCAACAGATGCCTCACTCGCAACGTCTACTTTCACAAAAGTTACATCACCGTTATCTTGCTTAAGCTGTTGTTCTACTTGCTGTCCACCTTCTTCGTTAAAATCAGCAATGATTACTTTTGCCCCTTTTAGAAGAAACGCTTTCGCGGTTGCTAAGCCGATTCCGGATACGCCGCCTGTGACGATTGCTACTTTTCCTGCTAAATTCATTTATTCCGCCTCCTTGTAGTAAGAACTGTTTCTTACATCTAATTAAACATCAATCATCTGAATAGTACAATTTATCGGTATAGTTGATTTTTTTCTTTAGGTTGTTTCATTTCTCTGCAAACTTCTCTCATAATTAAAATACAAAAAGTCTAAGCAGAAGAGTCTTCTTGGTTACGTGTGCAACTTTCTAAAGTTTTTACTTAACTACACCACTCGACAGCCAGCCAGCCACGCACGCCATTAACGAGCCACATAGCATCATAGTCTGCGAGTTCTTTTTTTAAAATAATTTTTTCTTCAATTTTTTGTTGATCGACCAATTGTTGTCTAAATGTACCGGCTAACAAGCCACAGTCAGTAGGCGGGGTAAAAAAGCGACCGTCTTTCTCAAGTACAACATTGCCAATCGTGAATTCAGTGATTTGCTGTTTTTCATTCCATAGTAAAACCGAAAAAATTTCCTTAGGCAAACCCTCACTCACTTTGTCATATACTTCGCGATGTGTCGTTTTATGAAACAAAAACGGATTTGTACTATCTACTGCGATCTTTGCCATTGTGCATTTCACAGGTTTGGTTATCGGCAGGATGTGTTGTGAATGCACTTTAACTGCTCCTTGAGAATCCACTAACAGCCGGACTTTGTGTGTTCCTTTAGGATTTTTTTGCGCTAGCTCTACCAATGCTTTTTCTGCAATGCTCTTATTTCCCGGGAAATGAAAATATTCTGCAGAATTTTTCATACGTGCTAAATGGTAGGACAGCAATGGATATTTCCCGTCTTCTAGCTTTAAAGATTCAAGCAAACTAAACACAGGTCGTTTAGCTGTTAGCACTTCTGCTTTTGTTTGCAGTTCTTGGTATTCGCCTTCAGAAGTTGAATCCCACGTAATGCCCCCTCCAACTCCGTAACAAGCTCTTTCTTTTTCTCGGTCGATGACCACTGTCCGTATCGGTACATTAAAAATGGCTTCTTTGTCAGGCGTAATAAAACCAATAGCGCCGCAATATACTTCTCTTGGCGTTTGTTCTAAGGCGGCTATGTATTTCATGGTGCTGATTTTGGGAGCTCCTGTAATCGAGCCACATGGAAACAGTGCCTGAAACCAGTTCAAAACGGTCGTGTTTTCTTTTAATTCGGCTGTTACGGTCGAAGTTAACTGGTGAACTGTCGGATACGTTTCTGCTGTAAAAAGCCGCTTTGTTTGAACGGTTCCTTTTCGTGCTAACTGGCTCATATCGTTTCGGAGTAAATCCACAATCATCAAATTTTCAGCTTGCTCTTTTTTAGAAGCCAGCAACGCATTTACGTATTGTTGGTCTTCTTGAGTCGTCCGTCCTCTTGGCGCTGTGCCTTTCATCGGTTTTGCTGTTAACTTGCCTGCTTGCACTTTAAAAAATAGTTCAGGAGATGCAGACAATATACGAAACCTCCCTATATTCAAATAAGCACTATAATCTGCTTGTTGGTTTCGAGCCAATTGGCGATAAAATGTCAAATCGCTGCCTGTGAATTTTGCAGACAAGCGTTCTGTGTAATTAACTTGATAGGTATGACCTTCTTCGATAGCTGTTTTGATTTGTTGGATTCCTTGTTTATAGCGTTCCACTGAACTTGCCATTGTCCAAGTGGAAACACTGTATGCTTCTTGTTTCTCTTGAAGTAGTGGTGTTTTTTGTGGCTCATTGAAAATACCAAACCAAACGAGCGGCATTTCACCTGCTGTTTGAACATGCATCGCCGGATGAAAAGCTGGAGCTGCTTCGTATGACACATAACCCGCTGCGTAAAAGCCATCACTTGTTGCTTTTTCGACTTTTTCTAAAATAGTTGTGACTTCGTTCAACTTATTTGTTTCAAAAATATGAATAGGCTTGCTAAAAAAGAGTGGTTCAATTTCTTCAGCTTCGTTTTTAAACTCAAACATTAAGTGAGGGTTCGTCATGACTAGCACTTCCTTTGTTCGTTTCTTTCCACTGCTTAGCAAGTCGATAACTGTTTTTCAACATCTGAAAACCTTCTATCGTTAATACTGATTCAGGATGAAACTGGATGCCTTCAATGGGGAAATGCTTGTGACGAACAGCCATGATCGCACCATCTTCTGAACGTGCTGTCACTTCAAGACAATCAGGCATTTTTTCTTCTGACACCAGTGAATGATAACGTGTCACAGAAGTCGGATTGGTAATTCCGCTAAATAGTCCTTTGCCGTCATGTCTCAACGTCGAAACTTTTCCGTGCATTGGCTGCTTTCCTTTAGCCACGTTCCCTCCAAAATGTTCAATAATTGTTTGATGACCTAGGCACACACCAAGCAACGGAAAGCGACCGCTTAACGCTGCCAACATTTCTCCACTCGCACCTGCAACAGGTCGACCTGGCCCAGGGGATAACACGACTAAATCCGGCATAAGTTCTTGTAGTTGCATTGCGGTAAGCTCGTTTTGTTGAAAAACGAGTACAGATTTATCTAATTGTTCAAAATAATGAACGAGATTATACGTAAATGAGTCTTGGTTATCAATGATGATGATCATGTTCCACCTCTTACTTCTACTTTAATTGGATTCAGGTATTTTTATTATACGCTGTGCATGGACTTCTTTGAACATTTCTCCATCAAAAAAAAAGCCGGTTTCGACTTTACTACCCGCTTTTTTGGTAATCCCTTATTTAGACGCGAAGAATTGCGTACTCAGGCGTTTGTTATGATCAGCTTATTTATTTTCAGTCATCAAGAAACAAGGGAATTTTGTTGAATAACTTCAAAAGCAGCTAACAATCTTATAGCAAAATCTTCTGGCGCTTCTTGAGAAGACAAATACACACAAAGAATATTGGGGTTCGTATCTACTCGGTATTGATAATTAATAGGCACTGGAATTGAGTGGTGATGAAGCGCAGTTATAAAATCTTCTAGCTCTTCTGGAAGCAAGACTATTTCTGCTTGGTTGTATGCAGTACCATCTTTTTTAAGGTTGGTAAACGAAATATCATGTTCCAACATGCAGTTAAACTGTTTGCTATGAGCCGAAATACGAATGGATCTTATTTGTTTGATCAAACAAACACTTCCCTGTATTTCCACTTCTGCATTCATTAGTAAGCCTACTTTTTCAGCCATTTGCTCGAGTTGTGGCATAGTGATCTATCCTTTCTATTTTTTAATCCATATACTTAGAGATAAAAACGCCGAAAAGAATCATAAGATTCTCTTCGGCGCTGTTTACAGCACTACTGTCTGTCGCATTCAGCCAAATTGTCGATGAATTATTTATAGATATACTGTTGGTTAATGGTTTTTTTCAATCTTATGCACAAAAAAGAATAACTCACAGAAAAACCCCAACATTTCTTCCAGCTGGAACTAAAGATTTATCTGCTTTTTACTTTCTAAATTCATATACCCCACTTATCATATTTAAAAACCTTTACTCAAACTAAAAAAACCAACTGTCACTGGTTTTTCTAGTTGATAAGCTCTGCTAACTTTTCGCAGCGAGCCATGTCACTATGTTGTGGCATTTGCTCTACTTTTAACGTAGCCACTAATTGCGTCTTGACGTACAGCATGTCGCGGAAACGATCGACAGCTCCGCAAAATTCCGCAAAAAAACTGTCGCCCGTACCGAAAACAGCCGTTCGCAGTTGGTGTCGTTTGAGTTGTTCAATTGCGTCATACAAATTATGCAATTCATTTGGAATTTCTCCGCTTCCCCATGTATAAGTTCCGATCAATAAATAATCGTAGGTAGACAACTCGTTTAACGAAAAATCTTCTATTCGATAAAGTTCTACCGGAAGTTCTTTATTCAGTATGGCTGCTTGCAGCATTTCTGCCAATTGTTCTGTATTTCCTGTTAATGACGTATAAACAATCACAGTTTTTGGTTTATAGCTCGTCAAAACCATTCGACTGCGACACTTTCGTATACGTGCGTGATTTTTGTTCAAAGAAATCCGATTTTGTGTCGTTCATCATGTCATCACCAAATACATGAATCCAAGGCATCGGATTGCTGCGTTCTTCATATAAATTATCTAGTCCGAGCTGACGTAAACGTTTGTTGGCCAAATACTCGACATAGCCCTCAAACTCAACCAAATCCAAGCCCTCAATATCAGCCAAAATGTAATGTGCCCATTCTTTTTCTAGCTGTACCGCTTTGTCGATCGTTGTATAAATGTATTGAATATTTTCATCTGTATGCAATTCTGGATTTTCCGTCAGCATAATGCGGATAAATTGCGCGATAAAATAGGCATGCTGCATTTCGTCGCGTTGAATATAGCTGATCATCGTACTGGTTTTTAGCATTTTTTGCTGACGCGCTAAATGATAGAAAAACGCAAATCCGGCATAAAAATAAATGCCTTCGAGATTGATGGAATTGACGCTCAGCTTAAATAAGTTTTGCGGCGTTGGATTTTGTCGAAATTCCTCGTAAGCGTCTAATATTAACTCGTTACGTTTTTGAACAACCGGATCGCTTTTTGCTTGATCGAAGCGTGCGTTTTGTTCGCTTACGGATACCAGTGAACTCAATATATATGAATATGACTCCGTGTGTACCGCTTCTTGCTGAGAAATGACGGCAAAAATGGCTTTAAAGCTGGAATCCGTCACGTAGTCCATTGCTTGACTCATCGTCGGCGTTTGCAAGCTGTCGAGTGACGCTAGTTGCGTGTTGATCCGTAAAAAAACATCTTTTTCTACATCACTCAAGCGATCCCATTGCTTGATGTCGTCTTGCATATTAATCTCTTGTGCTTTCCAGAAATTAGCAAGCAATGCTTGATACAAATCATACATTTGCGGATAAGCAATGTCGTTCCAGTTTAACAACCCGAAGACTGGCCGTTCAACACGCCAGTCGATTTGTTTGGGTGCTCCGGATTTAATAATTTAATCTTTGTTAACGGTTCGTGTATGGTCATGATCATTCTCCTTTAGCTTTGGCATGCTTCGCATTCTTCGATTTCTGCTTGAGACGTACTGCGGACATAGTAAGTGGTTTTTAAGTTTTGCTTCCATGCTTCTAAATGTAATTCCAACAGCTCTTTTGCTTTAATCGTGTGCGGCACGTAAAAGTTAAAACTGATCGATTGATCAATATGGCGTTGACGTGCTGCATTTTGTCGAATGCTCCATTTTTGGTCCAATACGTGACGTGAACGACGGTAGAAATCATACGTGTTGTGATCCAAGTCTGGTGCTGTCACTTTAAATTTGAAATTCTTTTTCTCTTCTGCGTATTCTACTGCGTATAACGGATCGATGCCATCTGTTGAACCCCCGATTTTCGCAGTGGATGAGTTGGGTGCAACAGCCATCATCCAGCCGTTTCGAACGCCGTTGTTAGCTACTTGCTGTTGTAAGTCATTCCACCGTTCACTTGTGTAGTTGCGGCGTTCAAAATACTCGCCTGTGTGCCATTCTGATCCAGAAAACTGACTGAACGCGCCTTTTTCTTCTGCTAATTTCATAGAAGCCTGAATCGTTTGATAAGCAATTTCCTCGTAGAGCTTATCTGCAAATTCAACTGCTTTCTCACTTTCCCAGTGGATGCCTTCAAGTGCTAGTAAGTGGTGCCAACCGAACGTTCCTAAACCAATTGCGCGGTATTTTTTATTTGTTGCTTCAGCTTGTCCTACTGAAATCGTATTCAAGTCAATGACGTTATCAAGCATGCGTGTTTGAATCGGTACTAAACGCGCTAATACGCCTGCTTTGACCGCTCTTGGCAAGTTGATCGATGACAAATTACAAACCACAAAATCGCCTGGCTTGCGAATCATAACGAGATTGCCGTCTTCATCAGTATATTCTTTAACTATTGTTGTAGCTGACATATTTTGTGTTATTTCTGTACATAAATTACTACAATAAATCGATGTTAGTCCGCGACCTCTCGCGTGCTTGTTCGGGTTTTGACGATTGACTTCGTCACGGTAAAACATATACGGCGTGCCGGTTTCTAATTGCGACACCATGATGCGTGCCATGATTTCCATTGCACGATAGGTTTTGCGCGGCAATAACGAATGATCGACTGCTTCTTGGTATTTATCGCTAAAGTATTTGGTGTCTTTTTCATCGTAAAAGTCTTCGAGTCCTAATGCATTGCCATTCTTGTCTTTCCAACCCATCACTTGTTTGACTTGATGCGGACAGAACGTGTGCCACTGCCCAATGCTGCGACCGTTTTCGTCTTTTTCTTGCAAACGCTCCATAAACAAATCTGGAAGCGATACGCCTGTGAAAATATCATGCGCTTTACGGCGCTCGTCGCCATTGTTTGTTTTCAAATCCAAGAAACCGTTCATAATGTCTTTATGGAAAACATCTAAGTAAATCGCGACAGCCCCTTGACGCTGACCTAATTGATCTACACTGACCGCTGTATCGTTAAGCAAGCGAATCCAAGGTACAACGCCTGAGGAATTGCCTTTAAATTTTTTAATGTCCGAGCCTAACGCTCGCACTTTGCCGTAATAAATGCCGATGCCCCACCGTCTTTACTAAGACGTGCGATATCCCAGTTGTTTAAGTAAATACCGTCTAAAGAATCGTCTACCGTATCGATAAAGCACGAAGACAATTGCCCAAAACTTTTACCTGCATTTGATAAAGTTGGTGTGGCTACCGTCATATACAAATGACTCATTGCCCAGTACGCTTCTTTTACTAGTTCTAAACGACGTTCTTTCGGTTCGTTTTGCATTAACGTCATGGCAATAACTAAAAAGCGCTCTTGCGGAAGTTCAAACAACTGGCCTTCAAAGTCTTTTGCCAAATAACGATCAGCCAGTAAAAACAAACCGATATAATTAAACAGCAAATCCCGATTCGGCTCGATTTCTTGACCTATTTCTGTAATCTCTTCTTGTGAATACGAAGCTAAGAGCTCTTTTGAGTAAATTCCGACTTGTGTTAATGCTTTAATTAACTCATAAAAGTCACCATATTTTTTTGCAGCGGAATAATTGCGACTGCTTGCGGCTTTCTTATACAAATCACTGACATACAACTCTGCCGCTACGTAAGTCCAATCTGGCTCGTCCATTGTGATGCGATTTAATGCATAAAGTAAGGATTGCTCGCCTTTTGCTTGTTCAGCGAGTTTTGATGCTCGCGCTAGTAGCTCGCGCGTATCTAGTCCATAAACCTCAGTTGCTCGCTTGAGCGCTTTTTCTACTGCGTCCATTTCTGTTATATCTGTTTTCATATTCATATCAGCATAACTCCTTTGCGAATTCGTTCACTTTCATGCGTCGTTGTTTCCGCTCCTGTGCGCTTTTAAATAATTCTTTTTCAGCAAGAGTTTCTGGTATAACGCCAGCGACCGGTGTCGGTTTGCCGTCAATGTCAACTGCCACCATTGTTAAGATTGCTGTAGTGGTCAAATTTCTTTTGCCATTTTCAATTTGCTGACATTCGGCTTTAACATACACTTCCATCGACGTTCTACCTGTTGAAATCACAACTCCTTCTAAGATGAAGATGTCTCCCACTTTAGCTGATGATAAGAAATTCACTGTGTCAATCGAAGCTGTTACGACTGCTTTGCCACTATGTCTCATCGCTGTAATGGCCGCAATTTCATCAATATACGCCAGTACCGTTCCACCAAATATCGTTCCTAAATGATTCGTATCCGGAGGCAACACTAATTTTGTTTGAATCGTTCTTGCTACACCCGCTGCTAATGGTTCTGTCATGATTGCATTTCCTCCTTCTATGTAAAACAAAAAAACCCATTCTCTTAGAGAGGATGGATTGGAGAACGTAGAATAGCGAATAACGGCAGCAAAAAACAGCCGCTTACGCAGAATATCTTCGTTATCCTTCTCAACTCCCGGAGAAGATTATAAACTTAGAACAAAGGCAGGTTTCCTGGCTTGTGCGTCGTCCTCTGCTATCTCCTTCCCGCCCATTGGACAGTGGAATATGATAAGCTCGTCAGCACTACAGTTGCGGGAACAGCTCCGGAATTACCGGATTCCCTTTTAATCCTTTTCAGGCACCTTTGTTATCGATTTTCACTATATATAGTAATTTTTAAGATAAAAAAACTAAATGTTGTATCTATAAACTATAAACCACTTTCAATTGTTTAACAAGTGATTTTGAATTTTCATAGTTATTGATTCCAAAGACCTCGTAACAATCTCCATTTCGTTCAAAGTAACAAGAATTTTTAAACAATAAAAAAAGATGTCTTTTGGACATCCAATTTTTCTATTTATGCATCTACCCATTCAGCAGCTCGTTCTTTTTCTGTTTTAGGTTCTTCTGCTTTTTTCGTATTTTTGCTTGTATAAGGTTTGAAACTTTTGGCTTTGTTAGCTCCAGCTTTCCATCGTGTCCAGCCTTTTTTACCGGTTCCTTGACCTGTACCGCTCTTTACTTTTGCTTTTGCTTTGCTCATTTTAATCACTCCATTACTGCTACATTACTGCAACGATGAAATACAGCTTATCACATTAAGCCACAAAATTAAACAGCAATGTTCTTGTTACCCACGTGAAAGTCCCGTTCCTAGCAACTTTAATTCTAGTTCATAATTAGCGATAGACTCTTCCACCGTTAAGTTTTTAGCAAAATATTCAATCCAATTTCTTATAGTCACCGACATGATGATTTTAAGTAAATGATATAGTTCTTTGTTGTCCGAACTATTCAACTTGTTCTTATCGATTAAACTACTGATTCTTCTGAATTCCTCTTCAGATTCTTCTTCGTCAACAATCTTGATAAACTTAGTTTCAACTTGTTCGGTCATATTTAAAAGCACGTTTCTTTTAAAGTCGAGCAATTCTTCTTCTTTCACAGTGGTCTGGTAAAACTCGCTCATAGCTTGAAATAGATCTCCATTTTTTGTTTCAAGTATATCTCTAAATATCTTTTTGCGCCCTGCTGTATAGCCGTTTAGTAAGTAAAAATAAAGGTCTTCTTTTCCTTCAAAATACTGATAAAAACTACCGCGAGAAATCCCAGCAGCTTTAACAATATTGGCAATTGATGCATCTGATAAAGACGCATTTGAAAATTCTTCTTTTGCTATATCAATTAAATGCTGCTGTTTTTCAATAGATAAGTTATAAAAAGTTAGCTTTGGCAATTTTCTCTTCCTTTCTACAGATTCACGTCAGTTTGTTCGATTAACGTGAAATTTTTTGGCAAATAGAACCGTTCTTTGTCGATAAAGATTTCAGAAAAATCTTCTTCGACTTCGACTTGGTCTTTCAGCTTGTTCATGCGCAATTGAATTTTCTCCATTTTGCGATCTAGATGAGCTGCCGACTCTGCTGATTCTTTTAACTCTCTAATGATATCAGCTGGAACTTCTTTGTTGTATTTATAGTAGATTTTATGTTCGAGACTAGCCCAAAAATCCATTGCAATGGTTCTAATTTGTACTTCTACGCACACTTCTTCTACACGGTCCGACATGAAAACAGGAACTACTAGCAATAAATGCAAACTGCGATAACCATTTGACTTTGGATTTTTAATGTAATCTTTGACTTCAAGAACTTTCAAATCATCTTGATGTTGCAGCATCGCGCTCAGGCGATAAATATCGGTCTCAAACGAACATGTAATTCGAATGCCCGCAATGTCTGTAATAGTCGCTTTAATATCCGAATGAGAAAGTTCAATTCCTTTTTTTGCTGCTTTTCTCATAATGCTTTCAGGCGTTTTCACTCTTGAACTGACATTTTCTATTGGATTATAGTCATGAACAAATTGGAACTCTTGTTGCAAAATATTGATTTTTGTATTGATTTCATCTAATGCAAATTTATAACCCATCATGAATCTCATGACTTCTTTTTTAGAGTCTTTCATTTTTCGTAAGTCGTCTTCTATAGTCGTTTTCATTTTATTATCTCCCTTGTTTTTAAGTAATCCGTTAAAGTTAGTTTTGCTGTTATGTATCAAAATGCATAAGCACTTTTTTATTAGTTCAAGCCAAAACACTCAAGTGACACTGTGTCACTTTTGATAAATAAAGTTTAACATGACACGCTGTCACATGTCCACTCAAAGACGATACACATTTATTCTTGTTCATAAAAACACCCAAACCTGTTGGTAGGTTTGGGTGTTTACATTATTTACTTGGCGAGTACTTTTTGAATATCTTTTTCAAATGATCGAGGTGTATCTTTTGGCGAAAACCGTGAAATGATGTTGCCGTTTTGATCAACTAAGAATTTCGTGAAGTTCCATTTGATGCCACTTGTTAGAAATCCCTTTGTGTTACTCGTTAAATAGCTAAACAGCGGATGTGCATCTTCTCCGTTAACCTTTATCAAGTCGTGCATGGGAAAAGTGACACCATACGTCATTTGACACACTTCTTGTGCTTCTGCACCGGTAGCTTCTTCTTGTTTAAACTGATTAGATGGAAAGCCAAGAACAACCAATCCTTGATCTTTGTATTCTTCGTACAGTTTTTCGAGGTCCTCAAACTGATCACGCAATCCACATTTGGTTGCCGTGTTGACGATGAGCATAGCTTTCCCTTTGTATTCGTTTAATAGGTATTCTTCTCCGTCTGGTTTTGGTACAGCGATATCGTAAATAGTCATTTCGTTCCACTCCTCTTTAAAAGTCCATCGTGTTAAAAGTTGCATTGAGCTCTTTTAAATTTTTCATCAACGTAGTCGCGTTAACTCCCATAAAGTTGCAGCTAGTCACTATTTCGAAAACAGCCTTTTCAATTGCGGGTTGTTCATCTTTGGCTTGTTCTGTCAATGAAATCACAAATGCACGTTTATCGGTTTGAGATTGTTTTTTTATCAAGTGGCCATTGTCAATCATTCGCTTAATGATGGGATTTACGGTACCAATACCAAGACCTAGTCGTTCGCTAATGTTTTTCGTTAATACATCGTTTTCTTCCCATAACACAAGAAGCACTAAATACTGTGGAAATGTTAACTTGAATGGTTCTAATGCGTTTGCATACATTTTCGAAAAGTTACTAGAAGCTTTATAAACTTCAAAACACAATTGCTGCTCTAGTTTTGTCGGTTGTTTCATTTACATCTCACCTAAACACTTATTATAAAACAGTTATTTCTACCTCTACAGACCCTTGAATCGCTTTTGAATACGGGCATGTTTTGTGTGCTTTTTCTACATATTCTTGCTTTAGTTCTTGGTCAATTCCTGTAATATCGACAACTAATTTTACCGCTAGTTTCACGCCACCATCTGCTTGGTCTCCGATTAATGCAACAGTTGCTGTTACTTCACTTTTTTCTATCTCTACTTTACCCGCTTCGAGTACCAATTCCAACGCACTGTTAAAGCATGCACTATAACCAGCCGCGAAAAGTTGTTCTGGATTTGTTGCTGTTGTTGCGTTTCCACCAAGCGCCTTTGGTTTAGCTACATCCATATAGAAAATATTATCGGGTGAGTAAACTGCTCCGTCTCTTCCGCCTGTGTTGATCATAGTTGTTTCAAATAGTGTTTTCATTGTACGTATTCCCCGTCTATTTATATCTTACACGATCCACATTAAACTATATCGTACACGATGTAAAAAGAACTGCTCATACAAAAAAAGTCTTATTCCCAATAAGGAGAATAAGAGCTTTTGTCTCAATTTGCTTAATAAATAAATGGAATGAGTCTTGCACGTTGTTTCATCCACTGTTCATAATCCGGACCAAATTTCTCGATAAGCAACGCTTCTTCATATTTAATCCGTTGAAGCAATGCCCAAATCATACCGGTGCCCCCCACAATGGCTGCAATGATACTACTAAAGAATAGCGCCATACCAATCGTGATTAAAAACAAACCGGTATAAAGCGGATGTCTTAGTTTGCGGTATGGACCCGTACTCACGATTTCATCGCCTTCACGAACTGTAACGTAACGTGTGAATTGTGATTTTAAATGAATAATTCCCCAAAAGCGTAAAAACACACCCGTGGCAAGAAGGATGATGCCTATTACTTGTCCGAGCCATGCGATCAATTCAAATGATTTGAGCTCTTGCAACACAAATCCTAGTAAAATTGTTCCGATTAGCACACCAAAAATCATCATAAAAGTACGTTTTTCTAACGAATCGCCTTGTCCAACCCCACGATTGCGAAAAATCAAAAATTCACTGAGCCAAAATATACTAATTGCTGTAAAAATCCATTCCATCACCGTCATCGCATAAGCCCCAACTTCCTAACTCTTTCTTTCCAATATATAGAACACTTTCGCATAAGACAATAAAGACTGCTCAAAAGCATAAAAAAGACAGTTAGGAAATCATTTATCTCGATTTCCTAACTGTCTTCTATAATTACTCTTCTTCTATAGAAGATACTTCTACGATCATCGCGGTAAACGCGATAAACACAACCATCAATGATAAAACCATTGTGAACATTGTTCTTCAACTCCTACCACGTTTTGAATCCTTCTGAGCCTGGCGGTGCATGTTGAATCATATGTGTTAGCGGAATTGCATAGGCAAGTGCAATGAGTGCTAAAGCAAGACCAATCCAAATCCACCAATTCTCTAACCATTTCGGCGTATTGCTCATATCACTTTCAGCCAACGGAAAATCGACCATATCTTTCGCTTCAACAGCTTTGGGTGAAAGGAACATCGTCATGATAACGATGTAAATCAAAATCATTGCCGACATAAACAAAATGCTGCCGCCAATTGCCATTGTGACGTGATTGGTTAAAATACCATCAAACCATTCTGCTGAAGAGGGATGATTGTTATAACTAGAGTAAGCAGTTCTTCTTGGTGCTCCGAGAAGACCTAATAGATGCTGCGCTGTCGACATTAATAGCATCCCGATAGACCACGTAATAATTTGCACCAGTCCTAGAACTTTCATAGATTTAGTAAATTTCCGACCTGTTAAATAGGGGATCAGCCAAAAGGTTACGCCCATAAATGTCATCGCTACTGGCGTTCCTACAGTAATATGGAAATGTCCAACAATCCATAACGTATTATGAACCACTTCGTTTAACTGAAAACTCGCATTGATAATCCCGCCTGCTCCACCTGGAATAAAGAACAGCATGGCGATAAAAATAGACGTAAAGCGAATATCTTTCCAAGGCAATTTCGTAAACCAACCGAAAAGACCTTTGCCGCCGTTTTTACGACCTGCAATTTCAAATGTTGCAAACATCGAGAATGCCGTCATCAATGATGGAACGATGACCATAAATGTTAAAACAACCTGAAGAAATTTCCAAAAATTCGAGATACCCGGTTCTGTCAGCTGGTGGTGAAAACCAACCGGAATTGAAAACAAGATAAACAAAACGAAAGACATACGTGCCAGTGAATCACTAAAAACTTTTACACCTAACAGTTTTGGTACAATCACGTACCAAGCCATATAGGCTGGCAGCAACCAAAAGTAAACGAGAGGATGACCAAAATACCAAAACAATGAGCGACTGAGTTCGACATCAATCGTATCGGTCCATCCAAATGCCCACGGAATGTATTGAAACAGAACCGTCGCTACAACTCCAAGACATGCAATGATCCACATGATAATGGTTGTAATGGTCATAAAAGCAAACAACGGACTTAACTGCCCTTTGTGATTTTTACGCCATACACGGTAATGCCCCACCAACGCAAAACTACTAATCCATGTTCCAATAATCACTAACGCAAGTCCGACATAGAAAAAGCCACTTGCTTTTAAAGGTGCATAAAAGGTATACATGACAGAAGCTTGTCCAGAAATGATCATAGCCGTTGCCATAACAGTCCCAAGCAAGGTCACCCAAAAACCAATCCAAGAAAACAAGCGAACTTTAGGTCCAAAGCTACCTAAACTCTTACTCATTCCTGTAATAAAGAAACCAAAAATAAAAAATGTCGTATAGATAAGTGCGAGCAAGACACCGTGTGCCGTTAAGATTTGGTAATAATCCAACCAAGCAGGCAATTGAAGTGCGTCATTGCGGATAAATACTTGAAGTAGTCCACATAAAGTCCCGATTAAAAATGCAGTATAGGCGACACCGATATTCCATAAAGCAATTTTGCGATCTTGCAAAGCAATCATTCTTCATACACCTCTATTTCTGTATACATCATATGGTGACCTGTCCCACAGTATTCATTGCAAAGAATCAAATACGTACCGGGCTTTTCAAACGTATACGATTTTGTCGTAATGCGACCTGGAACGACCATCATATTGACTTTCGTGTTATCAATCGTAAAACTATGAACTACATCCGTACTGGTAACTTTAAAAACGACTTCTTTGCCTACCGGAACTTTCAATTCAGGTGCTGTGTACCCAAAAGCCATTGCCACAATGGTTGCTTGATATGTATCGTCATCTAATTGCGTGACTCCCGGATTGTCAAACGGTGCTGTTTCGTTCACTTTTTTAGGGTCAATGGTTTCCATCCCTCCAGCAGGTGTATGATTCTGAGAAAACGCGCTCACTCCCACTACACTTAAGAATATAATTAGAGATATAACCCCTAAAGTTAGCCAAATTTTTTCGTATTTATGAAGATGCATTTTAACCTACTCCTTTCGTTCTGTCTTAACGAGCTACATATAATAAATATACAGCGACCCACATGACCACAATGACGAGTCCCACTATAAGAACACTTACAAAAGTACCTTTTAGATTGACCTCTGGCTCTGACTTTTTCTGACTCATTCGCTATCACCTCTTATTCTTATCAGCTTTACTTTTAGCCTATGCTATCTCTAGGTGTCACACTGTGACATTTATCACAATCACCTCTTTTTTTTATTAATTAGGCAAATTTAAGTCAAAAAAAAGCCTGCCCAGTGGCAAGCTTTTCAATCAATCAATTTTACATAAGTAAACCGGACAGTTTTCACAATTTGTTTCGGTTTTTAAATAACCCAGATTATGCACTAGTATTTTTCCTTCATCTACACTTAAAATGTCTTTTTTCTTCAAATCGGCTAACATACGGTTAACCACTTCTCTTGTCATTCCGCAAAAGTTGGCAAGATCTTGGTTTGTTAATACCATATCAATCAAAATTCCTTTTTCTTTTTCGATGCCATAACTGTTTGACAGACGAATTAAAGTTGAATACAGAGCTCCTTTTTTGCCATGAAGTAGCAAATCCCGGAATTTTGTTTGCGTTTTTTGTTGATCAATTCCCATCCACTTCATAAATGCTATGGCTAAGCGACCATTCGACTGCATCGCTTCTTCTAAATCTTTTATAGAAATTTGAAGATACACAGCATCTTCTATCGCACGTGCATCTAACACATATTTAGAGGCATCGGAAAAAATAGTTACTTCTCCTACTAATTGACCTGGTCCACAGATCTTAAGCGTCAATTCACGACCATCGGGTGTTACTTTTTCAATCCTGATTTTGCCTGACCGAATGATTGAAATTCCTTCAGTCAGATCTCCTTCACGAAATAAAAAATCCCCTTTTTTTATTTCTTTTACTTGGTGGCAGACGGACAATAATTCGTCGATGCCTGTTAATGCGTCGGTGTTTCTCATATTAGATTTCAAAATCTCATCTACCTCCCATATCGCATTACGAATCCATCAATTTAGTTTATTTTATCACGAATTCTCTTATGAATTTTATAAACTTTCACTTGGTAGACACTGTATGGTGAAGAAGCTGCACTAGTTAAGAAGGAATTCAAGCTACAAATGGCGAATGAGTACTAGTAAGAAACAAGGAGGAATGCAAAATGACGTTAAAATATTCCACTATTCTCGTAGCAGTCGATGGTTCTAAAGAATCTGAATTAGCATTTAATAAAGGTGTATCCGCTGCTACACGAAATAATGCCTCATTGTATCTTGTCCACATTATTGACAATCGTTCATTTGGCTCAATTGACGCTTACGACCGCACAATTGCAGATCGTACAAAGAAAACATCTGAAGAGTTACTAGATGGTTTTAAAGAACAAGCTCTTGCTGCTGGTGTAGAAAAAGTAGAAGTGATCGTTGAATATGGAGTGCCAAAAATCGTTATTCCAAAAGAACTCGCACCTAAGCTAAATGTCGATGTGATCATTTGTGGCGCAACTGGATTAAATGCGGCTGAACGTTTTGTCATGGGGAGTGTTTCCGAACGAATTGTTCGCACGGCTAAATGCGATGTCCTCGTTGTTCGTCGAGACCCAACTGATGTATTAGCAGACGCTTAAGTAAAAGTCTTTCCTTTTCTAATAGGAAAGGCTTTTTTATTTTGTTGAAATCCTTCTATATTTTCTCTAGTAAAATTTTATGTTACATTTAAAACATTTGTCTTTTAACGTTTTTCACTAAACCGTCATATTCTTATCAAAATTACGCATTTACTTGCTATTTTGCTCTGTTTTGTCATTTTAGATTTCTAATTGATAACAAACTGTAACAATAAATAGGTTTATCTGATGGTACAATGATTTTGCTGGATTTTTCCTAAGGATTTCAAATTTAAGGAACAGCATCATGATAACAGAATTTTTTCAACATAACTTATAGATGAGTCACGGATATGAAAGGGGATCAACAGTTTGAATAGAACATCAAAATTTCTAACAGTCGTTTTATCTTCTGTATTGGCTTTAACTATGTTTTTGCCTTCCGCAAATGCTGATACATTAACCGACTTACAGAAACAAAAACAAGAAGTTCAACAAAAGCAAAGTGAATTAAACTCCGGCATCCAACAAAAAGCTGGTGAGATTTCTCAGAACCAAACCACACTTGAGAAAATCATCGCAAAAATTCGCGAGTTGGATAATCAAATCATCGAAACACAAACTGAAATTGATGTTGCTCAAGCCGAAATCGATCAAACAAAAGTGGAAATCGATAAATTGAGAAAATCAATTGAAGAACTTGAACGAAAAATCGCAGAACGCGAAGAACTTCTAAAAGAACGTGCACGCGCTATTCAATTAAGTGGTGGATCAGTAGACTACATAGATGTACTTTTGGGTGCAAATAGTTTTGTTGATTTTATTGATCGCTTTTCAGCAGTCAACATCTTAATCGAAGCAGATCGTGAAATTATGCGTGAGCAGGCAGCTGACAAAAAATTGCTTGCCGAGCAAAAAGCGGAAGTAGAAACAAAATTGGCCGAGCAAGAAGCTGCTAAAGCTACATTGGTTCAATTGAAAAATTCATTAGATGCTCAGAAAAACGAGCAAACTCAACTTGAAAAAGAGTTAAAAACTGAACAACAACGTCTAGCTAAAGATAAGTCAGCACTTGAATCAGAACACAACAAAACTATGAACATTAGTGCAGAACTTGAGAAAAAAATTGGCGCAGAGCAAGCGCGTCTTGCAGAAGTCGCACGTAAAGCTGAAGAAGCGCGTTTGGCTAAAGAAGCCGCTGCACGTAAAGCTGAAGCTCAGCGTCAAGCCGCTGCACAAGCTGAAGCAAATGCTGCACAAGCAGCATCAGCAAAAGCCACTGCAGCTTCTAATGCTGCATCAGCTGCATCAGTTGCATCAGTTGCATCAACACCAGCCAAAGCACCTGTACAAGCTGTAGCTTCTAATGCAGGTAGTTCAACATTCATTTTGCCTGCTTCTGGACGCTTTACTTCTGGCTTTGGTGGACGTGACATTGGAGTAGGCGCAGAGTCTCATCTTGGAATGGATATTGCCAACTCAACAGGAACACCAATTGTTGCTGCTGCAAGCGGAGTTGTTTCGCACGCAGGGAATATGGGTGGTTACGGAAATGTTGTCATCATTACTCATTCAATTAATGGTCAAACTCATTCAACCGTCTACGGACATATGAGCTCGATCAATGTATCTGTTGGACAATCCGTATCACAAGGTCAACAAGTTGGTGGCATGGGTAACACAGGTCGCTCAACCGGTACACATCTTCATTTTGAAATTCATGTAGGACCATGGAATGGCGCACGATCAAACGCAGTCAACCCAGCTCCTTACGTTCGATAATAGACAAAAAACCCGACTTCTCAAATGAGAAGTCGGGTTTTTCTTTTTCTTCAAGTTGTTAAAGTTAAAAAGTCATTACCTAGTCGTAACATAAGTATAAATTACGAAGAATACCAGCAGTTCACTCAATAAAACTATTTCTTCAACAGGAATCAACAAATTAAAGATTAAAAACACTACTAAAATAGAAATAAAGAATAGTAAATGCCATACTTGCAATCGATGTTCCGGCATACGGTATTTATGGAAAACCACTGTTGTCGATAAGAAATAAACAAAAGCCGTTCCAAACGTTAGCAGTAATAGGAAGCTTGGATCTACTTTATACAAATAACTCATCCGAATGACAGCGGCGAACAAGCTCATGGACATTAAAATAAATAAATGACCATATATGATGATTTGACCAGAAGTGCGAATTTCTTTATCAATTTTCTTTTCAAGGTTATCGAAATATTGCCACCACATGGCAATGATCAATAGAAATGCTAAGAAAATAATGGATACTTCACTCCATAAAAATCCTTCTGTTTCAAATATGGCGACAAGGCTAACAATCGATTCTCCAAATAAGATTATTGTTAATAAGCCAAATCGTTCTAATAAATGCGGCGTATTAACCGGAACTTTTTTCAAGTGTTTTCGGCTTAAGATAGGGACTAAAATGTCTACAAAAATACCTAAATACAAGAAGAAATACCGAATCCAAGAATCGAAAAATAAAGATAACAGCGAGATGGTTATACCGATTAAAAAGCCATATCCTAGTCTTTTAGCCACTTGGTACTCTTCACCATGCACTTCACGCATCGTGTACAAGTATTGGATAGATGTTACTAAACGAACACCTATATAGCCGATTAAAAATGGCATGTAATAGCTATCAAAGTCAGGTGATAAACTTGCCGTCAGTACGACCATGAAAAACATTTGTAAAATCATAAATAAGCGATGGGATAATCTATCTTCTCCGAAGCGATTGGTATACAGTGTGTGACCTACCCATGACCACCAAATCGGGATAAATATAAGGACAAACTTTAAAAGAAATTCTATAGGAATTACTCCGTCTTCTAGATGGAGCAATACATGTGTTGCTTTTGCTATAGCGGCAACAAAAATTAAATCAAAAAATAGTTCTAACCACAATACGGGTTTGTGAGTCATTCGTTTTCACTCCTTACGTGCGTGAATTTATAATAAAATCCTTTAGTTCTCTTAAAATTATATAGTTTTTACAAAGGATCCGCATTGCTCCTTTGTAATTTAGTTTTCACCTTCTTTTAATGAGCGAAACTAAAGGGCTAAACGATTTGATTTTCGTTTAGCCCCCAGCTACAACCCATATAGAATTCAATCGCTTTAGTTAATGATTACTTTGTTGTATCAACTGAACGAACTTCAAATGGGATAAGAGATTCTTTTACTTTTTCACGGTGCTGCTCGTATTGTGGAGGCAACATTAAGTTTTCTCCCATTGTTTCAAGTGATTCATCGTGTGCAAACCCTGGAGGATCTGTTGCGATTTCAAACAAGATTTCTCCGTGTTCTCTAAAGTAAATGGCATTGAAATAATTGCGGTCTTTTACTTCAGTTACACCAAATCCTTGGTTGCGAACAAATTCTTGCCATTCCACTTGATCTTGATCGTCATTTGCACGCCAAGCAATGTGGTGCACAGTTCCAACACCCATTTCTCCGCGACCAAGAGGTGTCGCTTTCAAGTCGATGATATTGCCAATTTCACTAGAAGAATGGAAACGGATTAAGTCGCCTTCTTCTCCAACTTTCTCAAGTCCCATCACTTCTTCAAGCGTTTTTGCCGTTTGCTCTGGACGTGCCGAAAGTAAAGTGGCACCTGCAAATCCTTTAATCGCGACTTCTGGAGTAACATCTCCAAATGCAAAATCATTTTGTTTTCCAGCTTGTCGTTCTACCAACTCAAGTTGTAAGCCGTGAGGATCTTCAAATATAACGTACGTTTCGTTAAAACGTTGTTCTTTTCCAAAGTTGATGTTGAGTTTTCCTAAACGTTTTTCCCAGAATGACAATGCACCAGTTGGCACAACAAACGAGATAACGCCAACTTGCCCTGCTCCAATTTTACCTTGAAATGCATTTGCCCACGGGAAAAACGTAATAATCGTTCCAGGTTCGCCGCCTTGGTTTCCAAAGTACAAGTGGTATGTTCCTGGGTCATCGAAGTTTATCGTTTTTTTAACTAATCTTAAACCGAGTACACCTGCATAAAAATCAACGTTTTCTTGCGGATGACCTACGATTGCTGTTATATGGTGAATTCCAGTAGTTTTTTTCATATTGTTTCCTCCTCTATTACGCGAACTTTTTATTTGGTTTATCTTTTTATTAAAATCTGTCGTTATACCATTGTCTTGCTGCTTCTACTTCACTTCCGGTTAATTGGTGGCCATTGTTTTCCCAATGAACTTCCACAGAAGCTTTTGCAGATTTCAGCATTTCGTGAAGTTCTTCTGCTTCTTTTACCGGTGAAATCGGATCATTCGTTCCGGCTGCAATAAAGACTTTTCTTCCTGAAAGGTCTGGCAGTTCAATATTACGTAATGGCACCATTGGGTGATGTAAAATAGCGCCTGTTATTGCATTTTTAAAGTGATATAACAAACTTGCTGCGATGTTTGCACCATTTGAATAGCCAATAGCGACGATGTTATTGCGGTCAAATTCATATTTCGTTGCCGCTTCATCTAAAAATTCATTGAGTTCATTTGTACGGAATACTAAATCCTCTTCATCAAATACGCCTTCGCTTAAGCGTCTGAAGAATCGAGGCATGCCTTGTTCTGAAACATTTCCTCGTACACTAAGGACAGATGCTTCTGAGTCAATCATCGGTGCAAGTGACAAGAGTGAATTTTCATTTCCGCCTGTTCCGTGTAATAACAGTAATACCGGTTTTTCTGGATTTGTTCCTTTTCTAAAAATATGTTCCATTTCCATTTATTATTCCTCTTTTCTTTTTATTATTTTGGTCTTTCGATTGAAAAGATTTCGCCTATATGCGCATAATTTGTACCTGCTAAACGGCTAACTGCCCCTAATCCTCTAGGATCAATGCGACCACTTTCATATATTTCTTCATCCACGTGAAATTGAATAACTTCTCCAATAAACAAATCACTACCAGGTCCATCTCCACCTAATGGGATGGCTTGTACTAAACGACATTCCATACGCACTTTCGCTTCTTTTACACCAGGTACCGAAATTTCTTTACTTGGAATGAGTGTTAAATCAGCTTTTTCTATTTCACTTTCTGACGGTGGCAAAGATGCTGCTGTTTCATTGATTTTTGCAACGTTTTCATCATCTACAATATGCACAACGAATTCGTCTGAATCATAAATATTTCGCGCCGTGTCTTTCAATTCACCCGTTGGTCGTTGTATTGCTACAGAAACCATTGGTGGATTTGAAGAGACGATGTTGAAATAACTAAATGGTGCTCCGTTAACAACACCTGATTCAGATTGTGTGGTGATAAATGCAATTGGCCGCGGAATAATCGAACCAATTAATAATTTGTAATTGTCTCGCTCGCTATTTTCTTTCGGATTGATCGAAATCATTGTGAATTACCTCTTTTCTATTTGAGTATTAAATATGGATTAAGTTATTCAATTGGTTCTAACATTTCTTCAATTTCAGCTCTTCTATCTTCTAGAAAAGGTGGTAAGTCCAGATTTTTTCCTAACAACTCGATTGTTGAATCGATTGTAAAACCAGGTCCGTCTGTTGCCATCTCAAACAATATTCCGTTTTCATCTCTGAAATACAAACTCTCAAAATAATAACGGTCGATTATTTTCGTGACTTCTAAACCATACTCTTTAATCTTTTGTTCCCATTCTCTTAGTTCCTCGCCGTCTTTCACGCGAATCGCCAAGTGATGAATACTCCCTTTTCCAGGCTTTTCTTTTGGCCCATCTTGTTCAATAATTACGATTTCTCCAAATGCTCGTCCTTTAATGGATTGATAAACAGCTTCATGATCTTGTTCTAAAGCAAGTTCGTAGCCCAATAAGTCTGTTAATACGTTCGCCAAACTTTGTTTTGACTGAACCGTCGTTTCCACTGCACCCATTCCTAATATTCGGTGTTCAGTAGGAAGCTCTGACTCTTGCCATTCTTGCCAATGGTCTGGGACGTCTTCACCATTATTGTTTAATAAAACGAGTCGCAATCCTTCGCCATCTTCAAAATAAAGCGCTTCTCGACCAGCATATTTGGTGATTTCTCCATGCTGTACTTCTAGTGATTCAAATCTTTTCTTCCAATACAGTAAACTGTCATAAGACGGAACAAGCAATCCAATGCGTGTGATCGCATTTGTTCCGCGTTTCGTTCTACCAACCATCAGAATTTCAAAGAAAGAGAGTTCGGTACCGGCACTTCCCGTCAAGTCACCATAAAATAAATGATACATACTTGGGTCTTCCTGGTTAACCGTCTTTTTCACTCGGCGAAGCCCTAATATTTCCCGGTAAAAATGATCTGTTTCATGTCCTTTTTTAGTAACCATTGAAATATGATGATGCCCTTCAATTTTATTCATCATTACCCTCCCTTTCTTTGAAAAAACGCCTGTTGGCTTTTTCTTCATAAATTCTCAGCAAAACCTTTGAGCGAATTCAAACGTTTTGCTCAATTTTTATAATGAATCACAGAATGCACATAAACAATTGTGCATTCTGTAACCTTTTATGAAACTCAGCTTAACGAATTGTTTTCAACGCTGTTGCCCAAGGAATCACTTGGTCTAACATTTGGTTCACTGAGTCTGCTTGAACCGGTGCCGCTTTTAATGTTGAGCCGTTTTCAAAGTCAGTGAATAATGATAACGCTGGGTGTACACGTACATCTGCTACCGACAGTTCGCCTAAAATGCCACGTAAATGTTCTGCTGCACGAGCGCCACCGACTGAACCATACGAAACAATTCCGGCTGCCTTGTTATTCCATTCTGCACGCAAATAATCCAACGCATTTTTCAACGATCCCGTAATGGAATGGTTGTATTCTTGTGTAATAAAGACAAAGCCATCTTGTTTTGCAATCGCTTCTGACCATGCGACAGCTCCTGATGCATCTGTACCTTCTTCTCCAAGCAATGGCAATTTGTAATCTGCAATGTCAATCACTGTATAGTTCGCGTCTCCGCGTTTGTCTGCTAATTCTTTTACCCAGTTTCCTACTTGCGGGCTTAAGCGCCCTTCACGTGTTGATCCTAAAATTATACCGATGTTTAAGTTTGTCATTGTTGTTGCCTCCTCAAATTTGGTTCCAATTAATTTACTAGATAGGTTTATAAATATTCTTTTTCAAACGTCCGTGTGCTGCGCACTGTGTCAATTGGGCGAACTAATTTTTCAATTCTCTCGCGTTCACCTTCTAAGAATGGTGGTAGAGATAATTTTTCTCCTACTGTTTCATATGACTCATCGCCCATAAATCCTGGACCATCTGTTGCCCATTCGAACAAAACTCCTGGTGCGACGCGTGCATACAACGATTCAAAGAAGAAACGATCGACATAACCAGAAGTTTGGAACCCTTGGTTTTGCATATGGTTGATCCACTCTTCTAAAACGTTTCGATCTGCTACACGGAATGCGGCGTGGTGAACCGTACCAAAGCCTTGACGACCTTGTGGCAATAATTTATTGTGCTCAACAATCACTTGCGCGCCGTTACCGCCTTCTCCGATTTCAAACAAATAGAACGAGTCTTCTTTAGCGATTTGACGCATTAACATCGCTTTTTCTAATACTTCTTTGAATGCATCAAAGTCTGCAATGCGGATATGAACAGGTCCTAACCCTGTAATCGCAAACTCAAGTGGTACCGGACCGTTTTGCCACGGTGTACCCGATGCTACGCCCTCGTTTGTTTCATCTGAAATCAGCATGTATTGCTGGTCGTCAAAATCAACGAATGAAATGGTTTTTTTACCGAATACTTCTTGAATACCTTTGTGTGCAACTTCGTATTTTTCAAAACGTTTAATCCAGTAGTCGAGTGCAGCATCTGTTGGTACGCGGAATGCGGTTTTGTAAATTTCGTTCGTGCCATGCGTTCCTTTCGGGATATTCGGGAAGTCAAAGAACGTCATATCGGTCCCAGCAGATCCTTTATCATCGGCAAAGAATAAGTGATACGTTTGAATATCATCTTGGTTAACGGTTTTCTTTACTAAACGCATCCCTAATACGTATGTGAAAAATTCATAGTTTTTCTCGGCAGAGCTTGTAATAGCAGTTACGTGGTGAATTCCTTTTAGTTCATTCATGGGTCATTCTCCTCTTTGATTGTATTTTATCTCGAATTCGAGATATATATTTAAAAAAATTAAAATTTTACTGCCTGATAACCAATTTTCTTAACACTTTCAATTAATATTGCTACTTCAGATGGTTCAATGTTTTGAAATACTTCATTGATAGCTTTTTCGTGATCCGGGAATATTTTCTTCATTAAATCTTGTCCTTCTTCTGTCAGCTCGACGAACGTTACACGTCGATCAGTAGAACATGCATTTCGAACAACATAATTTTTTGCTTCCAGTTTATCAATAACATAAGTGATACTGTTGGCAATCAATGCTTTTTTACCAATAAGTTGTATTGGCTGACTTCCCTGGTGGTACAGTAACTCCAATACCGAAAATTCGGTTGGGTTCAAACCATACTGGGCAACATCCTTTTTTATAACTTCATGAAGAGCATCTGTTGCCCGTATTAAAACAGTTAAAGCTTTTAAATTGATATTCGACAATTCCATTTGATCCACCTCATTTCTCTCGAATTAAATTATCTTTAATTAATTTATCTTTAATATGAGATAATAATATCATGGTAAATAAAATTCGTCAACAATTTTAATTAACTAATTAAAGGTAGCCAAATTTATTTGGCTACCTTTAACAAGCGTATTGTCGCTTTCGCCTGTAGCTATCCTTATTAAGTAGCTAAGACATCTTCATATTCTGGATGACTTGAAAACTCTTTTTTAGCAAACGGACACAGCGGTACAATTCGTATATCTTCTTGTCGTGCATAATCTACCGCTTTTTTCACAAGCTTTTCACCTACACCTTGTCCTCGTAAACTCTCGCTAACATATGTGTGATCAATAATCATTAGTTTAGGTCCTGTCGGTACAAAATGAACCTCAGCGTCCGGCTCTACCGGGTCATTGCCAATATAAAATTTGTTTTCCCCAGCTTTAATTTCCATTATTCATTTCCTCCTCTAATTCATTTTCAATGGTATAAAGTAATGGGAACAATCGTCCCATTCCAACTCAACTTTTAAGACATCAAAAGTTGATTGGAAAAATTCTTGAACTGTCTTGCTCGGATTTTCCGATTTCATGACACTTTCAAGATCTAAAAAATATTCGCTTAAATTCGCATCGTAATAGGCTTCTTCCGGCTTTATAGAAGTATGATTTAAATCTTTGTTGACAAATGGATAAGGCAACACAAAGAAAGAAGGTGTGTCTACATTATCATCGCCTAGCCAAAACCCATACTCAATCATATGCTCATCAAATGCCGCTTTTTCTATAACGCGATCTTCAGGAAACTCTTCCATAATTCCGTGCAAAACAAGCATTGCGACATCAAACGTTCCCCAAAAAAGTGCCGGTTTCACTTTGCGGCTGCGCATAGGAGCAATAAACTTCATTTGTTCGTGCAGCGCTAATTGAAATAGTTTTAATCCCCTTACCGCATCTTTCTGATTAAAAGTTAATGGCGTATCATCCTCGTTTAATAATTTTTTGTACGCCATTTCTTGAGGTTTCAGATTAATTGTTACATCTACTCCTCTTGAATGGATGCTATGAAAAATTTCGTCAAAATAATCTTTAATAGATTTTGACGTTTCAATTGCAATGTTTTCAGTTGCTCCATTGACATTGACAGAGATTAAACTATTTATGACATCTACTTCAAGCTGCAAAAGATCATCTTCTGCAAATAACAAACCCGTTGTAAACCCATTGGGTGTTAACGGAAGCATGACATGTGCCCATTGCGGTTCTTTGTGAGCCGTTACTAATTTAATCTTCCCTAAAATTTGAGAGATTAAATGTAATGTAAATTTTGTATCTGCCCATTCAGAATGCTTAATAATATCTACTTTCATATTGTCTCCTCCCTCATTTAATTTTCTCATTATTAAATTTACATACCCGCCAAATTCACTTTCTAACATAATCGAAGGAAAAGTCACCTTTAAAAAAAGAGAGCAGCATTTTTGCTACTCTACTTTTTTCGACAGATATTTTACTTTTCCCTCTATTAGTTAAGCAGTTATTATAAATCGGAAGCTTTTACAAATGTGTAGCCTTCACTTTGTAAATAAGCTAATACTGCATCAAGGCCGTCTGCTGTTGATTGGTGGATATCGTGCATAAGGACTGTACTGCCATTTTTCACATCACGTTTCACATTAACCAGTAATTGATAGGCATCACGATCTTTCCAATCGAGCGTATCCACGTTCCACAAAACTATAGGTAAATTTGTTTGTTGGCGAACAGCCGCATTTACTGCTCCGTATGGCGGTCTGAAGCTAGTTGGTTTTTCACCTGTAACCATTTCAATAATTATGTTCGTGTCTCTGATTTCACTTTGTACCTTTTCTGTACTTTGCTTTGTTAAATCCGGATGGTTCCACGAATGATTACCAATTTCATGACCTTCTTCTTGAACTTTTTTCGCGATTTCAGGATAGGCTTTTACCATATTTCCTAACATAAAAAACGTGGCCTGAGCATCATATTTATCTAATGTCTCGAGTATTTGCATAGTTGTTTTTGGATTGGGTCCATCGTCAAATGTTAAAGCGACTTTCTTCGTTGTCTCGCCAGGTGCTTGTGTCATTCCCTCTTCCTTCTCTTCTTTCGGTAATTGGAATGGCTCAGCCAGTAACTCATTAATAGTAGTTAATGGAACGGTTGCAACTAGAGGATTACCAATGCCTATCCCTTCTTCAGATTCACCGAAATAAAACGTGATAGCTTCATCTGTAACTGCAAATCGTTCAAATTTTGCCCAAATTGGTTCTGTCTCTACACGAATTTTCTCTTGGAAAAACTCTTTAGTCACAGTTGAATTATTATATAGATCGTGACGTACTAACGTAGATAAAACCATTAAATGTTTTGAATCATTGCTGAGGATATCCGAAATGGTGAAACTTTCACCTGTTTCAAGATTCCAATGAAATGATTCTACTCCTTGCTGTTCACTAGCATCTCCAATCACTCGATTGGTTGTTAGCACAATTGAATAATTTTTTGAAGAATGAGGGATGATTTCATAAGAAATCGTCAAATCTCCTTCGACTTTGCCATTCTGTGTTTTCGTTAAATAATCTTCTTTCGCTCTTTTTATGTATTGAAAAACAGCTTTATTATGAGTGCTATGTTCAGTTTGTGGATATTGAAGAACAAAAGGAGCCGCTGCATTAGTTGACGTTTCCGTAATAATTTTTATACTTGGAACATCAGAGTCAGCTGTATTAAACATAATTTTAGTTGGTACCGTTACTTTAGTTGCTTCAGATGTTGAGGCATTTTCTTTCTTTGTAGCCATTGTGATTAAACTAAATGTAGAAACTGTGAGTACCCCTATAAAAAAGATTAATAAAGCATTTATCCAAAAAGAACGACGTTTTTGATTTTTTCTGTTCACGACTAAAACTCCTTTAATTGTTTATAAAAAAGTTAGACGGATACTTATCAAAAATAGTTTGGATAAAGTAAGAAATATTTTAAAATTCTTATGAAATTTTATAGAAGCAGTAAACTCCTTGAGTTGTTTACTGCTTCTACAATCAGAACTAGTTGATGTATCGATCACTTACCAACAAGTCTTTCAATATGTTTGTTGGGATTTCAAAAGTTACAACTCCCATATACCCCGCTGCCACTTCGTATTCATCAAATGCAATTATCAACTTATTTGTTGGGGTGATATAAAATTTTTGATCCGGTTTAATTGTGCTAAATTCTGATGTTATACCGTCTGAAGTAAAATAAGAAATTTCTTCATCCACAGCCATTTGTCGCTTCATCTCAGCTGAAATATATGAACTAATCACGTCAATATACTGGTCGTCTTTGAAAAGACTTGGCAATGTGATTAATACACTATTTTCTTTATCAACGGTGTCATACTTCATCGTCATCGAAGCCGAACCACCAATTTCAACTTCATAACGCGCAATAGACAGCAATTGCTCTGTGTCAGTGATGACTTCATATCCTGTATCAATTCCAAGGTGACCCTCGCCAATCTCTTTCATGCCCGCAATTTCTTGTTCAAATTGTTCTAACAGCACTTTATTTTCCTCAATGTATTTTTCATTTAACGAATTTTGTAACTCACTGTTTTCTAAGCCTTCAATCGCAGGGGTCGTAAGATTTGCTTGGTAGGTTTCTTCATCTATTGCTACTTTTTGAACAGTGAAGACTTCCACAATCGCGCCAAGTCCAGGAATCGATGACATCGATTGTGCCCATGCTGGACTTACATTGATGCTCCCAACAAATATTGCCGCTGCTGCAGCTGAAGCGAGAGACCATTTTTTTACACGCTTTGGCTTTTTCTGTGCTAGTTTTGCTTGTCTTATCGAATCTTTTACAAGACCTTCTAGTTCTGATGGAATTTCAATTTCATCATAGTCTTTTTTTAATTTCTCAAGTTTTTTCATGACCAAAGGTCCCCTCCGATTTCAATACGCAATTTTTTCAATGCACTATACAGTCTGGATTTGACCGTATTAACATTTTGTTCGGTTATTTCTGCTATGGTATCGATTTTTAAATCCTCAAAAAACCGGAGAATAATTACTGTTTTGTCTTCTGGAGAAAGCTGTTCAATGGCTTCTTGTATATCCATATCATGTAATTCATTTTCTAAATGAGGCAAATGGATTTTCAACAGCTCATCATCCATCACCGTTGATCGTTTATTTTTTCGAATAAAATCAATCGATGTGTTAATAACAATTCGGTAAAACCAGGTTTTCAATAAATTGATGTCGTCTAGGCGGTCAATCGAGTTGAGCGCTTTCAAAATAGCATCTTGCACAATATCGAGTGCTGTATCTTTGTTTCTTACATAGCTATAAGCAAGTCGGTAATGCGATTCTCGATTTTCAATTATAAATTTCTCTATGAGTTTAAATTTTTCTGCTTTTGTCATGACAAAGTTTTCACCTTTTCTAATTTCCAACATGTCGCGTACACGTTCTTATTATTTGACGGATTAGACGATCAAAAAGTTTGAATCATTTTTTTTCTTACTAGAAGATATTTGTTTGTATATTGGCAACTCTTTTATACAATCCTCTATTTTACGCTCTTATTTGTAGACAGAGTAAAAAAAGCCCTTAAAGGACTTTTTCAAATTTAGATCTCATAATTTAGTTGTATTCTTTATTTTACTTTTTCTATTATCAGCAAGAAGAAAAAGTCGACAGGTATAGAATTGTTTAAAGGTCACCTGATTTTTGTTGCAATCTATTGTAATATTGCACACTTGTTAAAGCACCTTCTTCTACCATGTCAGAATCGTCTATATCAGATGGCTTTCCTAAGTTTTTCACATACGGCGTTTTTAAATCTTTCATGTCGATATCGAAGGCTTTTGCTTTTTTCTGCTTTTTACTTTTTGCAAGGTATACTGTTCCTGCAGCGAGTCCTGCAAGCCCCAATACTTTTGTCTTTTTCTTCATTCCATTCAACTTCCTTTCATTATTTTTTAACTAAAAGAAGCCGTAGTTAATTAACTACCGCCTCCATGCATCTTCATATAATAAATGTCTACATCTGTTTTTTCGTATTTTTTATAAGCCTTGTGTAAGTTCTTGTGTTTTGTCCCGTTCATTTTTTCAACCACCTTTTTCTAGTGAAGTTGCATTAAATGTAAAGTTAAAAACATGACTTACTACTAACATAATACATTCAGGAGAGGTTTACAATCGATTTTCAGCCTTCTAAAAGAAATATTCAGTCAATTCATTGCTTTTCGATGGTGCGAAAAGATTTTGTTCGTAAAGAGATTAGAATTCCAGTAATGATAATCAATCCACCTATAAGCTGTGGTGCACTGATGATCTGTTTCAATAAAATATAACTGAAGATCATGGCTATAAAAGGCTCTAAATTTAATAGGAGCGAAATATTTGATGCTCCTGCCTCTCGAATAATCCCGTTCCATAAATACGTACATAAGCCGTGCATAATAACTGCCGTAATGATTAGCAAGACACAATATTTCCATTCCACATTCAGCGCTGAAGGAAAAGATTTCCACGAAACAAACGGCAACAACCCAATCATTCCGATTAAGTTGGTATACCACGTTATCGCGCCAACACTCATTGTTTTAGACATATGTTGAACGAGTAAGATAAATATAGAAAACGATAACATCGTCCCTCCGATAAGTAACTCGCCTAGCCCAATTGATGGTACAAACCATGTACCTTGTGTAATGACGAGCCAAACACCAGATAAACCTACTAAAGCGCCTACCCAAAACATTAATTGCTTTTTCTCTTTTAAATAGTAAGCAGATAATGCGACCGTTACGATAGGCGAAAGCGCTAAAATAAGCGAAGCTGTTACAGGTTCTGTGTACTGTAAGCTAGCGTAAAAGCTCCATTGATTAAATGAAACTCCGATTAATCCTCCTGCAATCAGGAGCAGCCATCCTTTTTTATCAAACCTCGTCCCACGCACTTGCTGATGTGTTACGGTATACAAGAACATTAAAATAAATACTAAGCGAATAACTGCAATGATTCCAGGGTCAAATTGCTTTACCAAGATCGATCCAAAAACGAAGTTACTGCCCCACGCTGTTACACAAAATATACCGATTAAATACAATTTCAATTGACTATTTATGTTCATCACCCACCATCTAAAAAGGCATAGTTGCATTCAACTACCCATTTTCTATTATATAGGGAGTGTTGTAGGGTTACAATTTCGCTTTCGATGACAAAAAAACTGGCATCTTTTTCAAGATACCAGGCTCTGTCTTATTACTTATTCTTTTCCACCATATAATTGCTTTAGCTCTTCTTCTTTCATCGTAAAACGATGTTCTTCTGCAGGAAATGCGCCTGATTTCACTTCATTTACATACGCCATCAAGCCGTTTTTCATACTTTCTCCTGTTTCAGCGTAGGAGCGAACAAATTTCGGCAAATGGTGGGAGCCATATTTAAGCGTATCGTGGTATACCAACACTTGGCCGTCTGTTTCGCTGCCCGCTCCAATGCCAATAACAGGTATTGTGAGCGCCGCAGTTACTTTTTCAGCTAGTTGATAAGGAATGCATTCAAGCACAAGCATACATGCGCCTGCTGCTTCACAAGCGAGAGCATCGTCGATTAGTTTTTGTGCCGCATCTGCGGTTTTCCCTTGCACTTTATAGCCACCGAGAACACCTGCCGATTGAGGCAACAATCCGAGATGCGCGACAACTGGAATGCCGGTATGAGTTAGTAATTTGATGGCATCTAAAACACTATCTGCGCCTTCCACTTTGACTGCTTCCGCTCCAGTTTCTTGAAAAATCTGGACGGCGTTATCGAGTATGCGCTGTTCACTTCCGTGAAACGAAGCAAACGGCATATCTATAACTAAAAAGGTATCGGGTGCTCCGCGTCGAGCCGCTTTTCCGTGATGAATCATGTCGTTAATTGTGACTTTAACTGTCGAATCGTACCCAAGAACCACCATTCCTAGAGAATCTCCAACTAAAATAACATCCACTCCAGCTTCCTCAGCAAGCTTGGCTGACGGATAATCATAAGCTGTAAGCATGGCGATTTTTTCATTTTGTGTTTTCATTTTGATAAGTGAAGCTGTATTCTTCATTTTTCTCTCTCCTTTTGGGAGGGAAACCAAAAATAAAGCCCATCTCTCCAACTTTGGACAGACGGGCAGGAAGTTTATCGTAGGTTTTCTCCGTCCCTGTCGATTTAAGATCAAGGCAGAACTATGCAGTTGTTGAGTATTTTTATAGGTGCAGTTCAGCAATGATACTGCCCTTAATGTCACTATAGCAGAAGTATGTGTGTTGGAACATGGTTTGTGTTTACTCATAGAGAGCTTGAAGCTAAGGATTCAGAAGATTTCGCTCCCCCAAGTACTCAACCATCAATTCCTTTTCTCCACCTTTATACACGCGGTACGCTTTAGCTGCAGGTCTTGAGCTAACAATCTTTTTGATGTCGTGGTCAATATAATGAATTGCTGCTCCATCATCTGCTGCGATACCGGATTGCAATGCTCCTCGGTCCACAAACTGACGATAGGTCGGTCTTCTTTCAGCTTCGCCGTCGTAATGCGGACAATGACTTCCTGGTAAAAAGCCGAGCGCATCGAGTGGTTCTAATTTGTCGCCGTAAGAATCCGTAACGCCTTGTTCATACCAGCAAATCGATCCTGCACTAAGTCCCGCAAGAATGACTCCTTGCTCCCAGGCCTTTCTCAACAATCGATCCAGTTTCCACTCTTTCCAAAGCACCAATAAGTTTTTGGTATTGCCGCCGCCAACATAAATGATGTCTTGCTGTAATACAAACGCTTCTATGTTTCGTGTATGTGGTTTGAATAATGATAAATGACTTGGCTCGCAGTCTTGCTGATTGAAGAAATCATAAAATTTGTCAATATAACTATCTGCATCTCCACTCGCTGTCGGGATAAAACAGATTTTTGGCCGAGCTTTGTTTGCTTGTTTCAATATGTAGTGATCGAGTAGCGGATTATCTGGTTCCATGGAGAATCCACCGCCTCCCATCGCGATAATTTGACGCATGTAAAACACCTCTTTTTTTGAATTGGAATTTTTATCCTCTTCTGATATAATATAAAAATTCAGTTATTGGAGGAATCACCTATGCTTATTCAAGAAATTGCAGTCGAAGAAATCACAACGAGTTTAATCACTAGTCCCCATGTAAGGGCTATTTTCTTGAAAGGTTCTATGGGCAGAAATGAACACGATGAACATTCAGACATCGATCTTTATTGCTTAGTCCATCAAGAACAAGAAGAACTGTTTCTGAAACAGCGACTCTCTCACTTAGAAGCTTATCGACCGGTGTTGTTTCAAGATGATATCTTCATTATTGCGCCTCAACTAATCGCGGTTTTTGATAATTTATTACACATCGATTTGTTTACCGTGACCGTTGAATCGTTTACTACGAAGGATTTTTTCAAAGTGTTATACGATCCCGAAAACTTGCTCGATCAATTTGTGGAATCGCAAAATCTCGAGCTTAGCAAAGAAGAATATACAGATCATGTTATTGATGTTGCGTGGTTTTTATTTCAATACCGCAAAGCGGGTGGTAGAGGAAATGGCGTTTGGGCAGCGAAAATGCTATCTCATGTACTTGAGCATTTAGCCCGTGTTTTGTTATACCGATATGCCCCTCACCGCGCTCAATTAGGATTAAAAACAATCAGTCAATCGCTACCAAAGGCTGTGTTTTTAGAAGTAGAGTCTATATCTAATTTCATGACGCCTGAAAACCATGCACAAGCTGCTTTTCAAATACGGCAATTAGTTGCTAAGGAAGCTAGTTGGATCGATGAACATGTTGAAGAGCGCAAAACGATGATGCCGCTAATGACGGCGATGCTCAACGAGTCCTGCTAAGGCTTTACTCAAGGTTTTCTAGCCATTCGGTTTTTAATAAAGAAAAAATATAAGCATCATGAGACTGATTTCGCTGGTGCAAATAGCCACGGAGGCGGCCTTCTAATATAAAGCCAAGCTTTTCCAATAATTGGTTTGATGCTGTGTTTTCTGGAAAAGTCACAGCTCCTATACGGTGTAAATCCAGTTCAGAAAAAGCGTAGTTTAATACGGCTTGATTCGCTTCTTGTGTATAGTATTGATGCCAATAATCCGGATGAAGCTCGTATCCAACTTCCGCTTTTTTTGCTTTTACATTTAAATTATTTAACCCGATCGTCCCAATAAACTCATTGTTTTCTTTCAAGCGTATCGCCCACCGCATCCCACGATTTGCGATTAAAACGGCTTCAAACGACCGAATGATTTCAACGGCTTCTTCAGGATCAGTCAAACTATCCATCCCGTAATACTCGGTTACACTATCGCGCGACATAATATCAAAAAAGCGGGGTGCATCACTTTCTTCGACTTTCGTTAACGTTAATCGTTTGGTGGTCAGTGTTGAAAGTTCCATCGTTCTACCTCTTTTCGATTTCACAAATCTCGTGGATTGATGATCGCCAGTATTTGGTGGTCCTGCCATTTGCCATTGATTTCAACATTTTTCGAAGCAATGCCTTCCCGATGAAAACCGGCTTTTTCCAGCACGCGAATAGAAGCTTCATTTCCTGGCATAACGCCTGCTTCGATCCGGTGTAGCGCTAGCTTTTTAAAAGCGTATGCCACGGTTAACTCGATTGCCTCTGTCATATAGCCCCTATTGTTATAGATTTTGTCTAGTGCGTATCCCAATATCGCGCTTTGCATTGGCCCCCTAATGACTTGTACTAAGCTAATCGTTCCGACCAACAAATCGGATTCATTCTCAAAAATTCCAAAGCTATACGATAGATCATCTTCTTTTTGATCAGCGTAAATTTCAATAAGCTCTTGTTGCATCTCAAGTGTATAAAAGTCCGAATAACGCGTCACCGAATAGGTTTCAAAAAAGTCACGATTTGCTATTTCTAGTTTCAGTTTTTGCGCAGCATCTCTTGGCTGAAAAAAACGAATATGCACTTTTCTACCTTTCACTGAAGACCCTCCTCTAAAGTTTCACGTGAAACAACTTTATTCTTGTATGGTTTTTGAGAATCTTGATAGTATGTCAAAAATCATTACTCTTCTAATTCATTCGTTTACTTTCCTTCAATAACGCAATGATTTCATTGTTTTGCTCAATTTGTTTCTCAGAATTTAGACGAATTTGCCGAATCCATCTAAATGCAAATGCCATAATAAAAATAGGGATTAGGATAAAGAGTGTTCCAATGATGTCGCCCATCTTGTTACCTCCTTCCTTTTTAAAAACCTGGTGATAAAATCCACAACAGCGCCAGAACAACAGCACCTGCTAATCCCATGACTGATATTGTGTATAAGTATTCATTGGGGTTTGCTGCATATTTTCGTTCAAATCCTATTTGAACCAATATCGGTAAAATCATAAAGACTGAACATACAAGAAATAGCGGTGTACTCATGGAAAGATCTGTATTCCAAAGGATAAGTAGGATTGTTATTAATACAATACTTGATACTATGCTTACAATTCTGTCCCATTTTTTGTGTAAATCATTTACGTATTTATCTTTAACAGGTTTCTCTTTTTCATCCCCACTGATTCTTTTTAACAAGCTATTCGTTAAAAAAATAACTGCTATGCTGCCACCTACAAAAAGAATAAAACGGAATGCCATTTCACTTTCTGAAACTCCGTCTCCAACTAATATAGGAATGCTCTCTCTCATGCTCATCACATCGAAATCCACCCGCATTATACCCCCTTGATTCTGAATAAGTGCTTTATTTCTCTTATCGTATCATGTGAGATTGGAAAATTATAGATATTTTCAGATAGTTTTATATATTCTGCAAACAAACTCTTTGGAACGCGCGTATTTTTGTTTTACCGCGCGCATTCCACTCGCAATCGCTCATAAGCATTACAGAAAACAAAAACACACAAAACCAGTCTCCTAGTTCTGCGTGTGCGTCGTCTTTTGTTAGTAGATATTGAGTACAAACGTAATAAAATCTGGAAATAAACTTACGCCAAAGGTCAGTAAGATAATAACGTTCGTTAAAGCTTCTAAAATAGTAAATAAATAATCATTCGGGTTTTCTGCATGATTTTTTTCGAACCCTGCACGCAGCAAAACTTGCGCAATCCCAATGACAACAGTTAGTCCTAATACAACTAGGCTTGCTGTGGGTCCAAACTTAATCACCGCCATCGACGCGCAAAAAATAGCGATGCCCGAGCCTATATTTAATATTCTCTCCCACTTTTTATGAAGTTCGTTTATTGGCTCAGCTTTCTTTTTCTCGACACCTAAGACTCTTCTAAGGAGTAAGTTCATTAGATATATACTCGATCCACTGCCGAGTGCGAATAAGAAAACTTGCCACGCGATTCCATCAAAGAGCACTTGCCGAACCTCCTTTATCGGCTACTGCCCTTCCTGCTACTCTTCCTGAAAACAAGCAACCCCTAGAAATGTTCCTTCTAGTGAACGGTATCCATGAACGCCACCGCCACCAAAACCAGCGACTTCTCCTGCCGCATATAAGCCAGGTACAGGTTGACCTTCATCATCGAGTACCCGTGCAGATAAATCCGTTTGCAAGCCGCCTAAGGTTTTTCGGCTTAATATATTTAACCGCACTGCAATGAGCGGACCTTTTTTGCGGTCGAGTAATTTATGCGGTGTCGCTACACGAATTAACCGGTCTCCTCGGTAATTTCGAGCACCTCGCATCGCTGTGATTTGAAGATCTTTTGAAAATTCATTATCAAGTTGTCCGTCGCGTGCTTTGATTTGTTGCTTGATTCGCGAAACATCCAATAAGTTTTTTCCAGTTAACGTATTCATGCCCGCAACTAGCTCTTCGAGTGTATGAGCGACAATAAAATCTTCACCTTTATCCATAAATGCTTGCACCGGCGCGGTCGCTCCTGCACGAACGCGTGACAAAACTTGCGGAATACTTTTGCCGGTTAAATCCGGATTTTGTTCAGAACCCGACAACGCAAACTCTTTTTCAATAATTTTCTGCGTTAAAATAAACCACGAATAGCTATAGCCGGTTTTTTGAATGGCTTCCAGTGTCCCAAGCGTATCAAACCCCGGGAAATTGGGTGATGGCAAACGCTCACCTGTCGCATCAAACCACATAGAGGAAGGTCCCGGCAGAATTCGAATGCCGTGTTTGTTCCAAACCGGAGCCCAATTTTTTATTCCTTCTGTGTAATGCCACATGCGGTCACGATTAACGATTCGTCCTCCCGCTTTTTCAGTAATCGCCAGCATTCGTCCATCGACATATGCCGGAACGCCTGTCAGCATCGTTTCTGGTGCCGTGCCTAAACGGCTTGGCCAATTTTTCCGAATCAATTCGTGATTGGCACCGATTCCACCGCTTGTGACAAGGACTGCTTTTGCTTCGCAACGAAAGTTGCTAATAACCTTTCGTGAACTGGCTTCTCCCCGTCTGGCATCACTCGGTTCTAATAACGAACCTGTAACTCCGACCACGCGACCCTCTTTTGTAATTAATTCATCTACTTGGTGACGTGGTTGGTATTCAATCAAGCCGTTTTTGATATGTTCTCGAATGCGTTGCTCAAAAGGAGCTACAATTCCTGGACCCGTTCCCCAGACAATGTGAAAGCGTGGCACGGAATTGCCATGGCCTTCTGCTAAATGGCCACCACGCTCTGCCCATCCAACTACCGGAAAAAACTTAACACCCATTGAGGCTAGCCAGTTTCGTTTTTCATGCGTTGCAAAGTCAACGTAGGCTTGTGCCCACTTCTTGCCCCAATAATCTTCATCTTGTTGTCGATCAAAGCCAGCTGCCCCAAGCCAGTCTTGCCAAGCCAATGCATTTGAATCTTTGATGCCCATTCGTCGTTGCTCAGGTGAGTCAACTAAAAATAAGCCGCCAAACGACCACCACGCCTGTCCACCTAAAGAAGCTGCCGGTTCTTGGTCAAGCAATAACACTTTTTTGCCAGCGTCTGCGATTTCCGCAGCCGCCACTAACCCCGCAAGTCCCGCTCCTACCACAATCGCACTCGGTTCCATTTAGACATCCCCTTTGATGTTCAATGAGTTTTTTGTTTGTTTTATCGTATCATGTCCGTTTGGAAAATTATAGATATTTTTCATTATTTTCTGATAGTTCTATCTATTGTGCAAAGAAATTTGCTGGAATGCGCGTATTCTCCGCTGAACGTGCATATCTTCTGTTGAACGTGCGTATCTCCCGCTGAACGTGCGTATCTTCTGCTGACCGTGCATATTCCTCAAAAATCGCGTACACCCCCATCCACTCACAAGAAAATCCAACAAAAAAACATCCAAAACCAGCGAGACGGGTCTTGGATGTTGCACTTACTCTAAATGCTTTCGTTGAAAATCGGCAATGCTTTCATATTCTGCTGTTAAAAGACGTGATAAACGGATGTAAATTGGCAAGAGTTCACGATAAATACCAGCTGCTGTTTCATCTGGCTCATGTGTGTGTGTTTGACCGATCATTTCGGAAACGATACTGAAATCATCAATTTCGCCGATCGCATACATGCCGAGAACGACTGCACCGAGGCACGAACTTTCAAAGCTTTCTGGAATAACTACGGGTTTATCGAAGACATCGGCCATCAGTTGACGCCACATTCCCGAACGAGCAAAGCCGCCAGATGCTTGAATACGCGTTGGTTCGCCGGTCAATTCCTCGACCGCCAGCAACACGGTATACAAATTAAAGACAATGCCTTCTAACACAGCTCGAATCATATGTTGCTTTTTATGATGAATGCTTAATCCGAAAAACGATCCACGCGCATTAGCATCCCACAGTGGCGCTCGTTCTCCTGTTAAATAAGGATGAAACAGCAAGCCGTCCGCTCCAGGATTGACCGTCTCGGCGATTTTCGTCAGTACATCGTACGGATCGATACCGAGACGCTTTGCGGTTTCCACTTCAGATGAAGCAAACTCATCACGCAGCCAGCGTAAAACGATGCCGCCATTATTAACAGGACCACCAACTACCCAGTGATTTTCCGTTAAGGCATAACAAAATGTCCGCCCTTTTGGATCAGTTTTTGGCTCAGTCGTGACCGTACGGATGGCACCACTCGTACCGATTGTTACGGCTAGGACACCTGGTTCGATAGCATTTACGCCCAAATTGGCTAATACTCCGTCACTTGCACCAATAACAAATGGCACATTTTTGGGAATGCCCATAAATGCGGCATGTTCCGAGTCCATTCCTGTTAGTTTATACGTCGTTGGTACGGGACGAGATAAATTCCCAGGCGTAATGCCTGCTACTCTTAATGCCTCTTCGTCCCAATCCAATTGCTGCAAATTGAATAATCCTGTAGCTGAAGCAATTGAATGATCGACTACATATTCATTGAACAATCTCTGAAACACAAATTCCTTAATGCCAATAAATTTCGCTGTCTGCTCGAAGATTTCCCGCTTTTCGTCTTTTAACCATAACAATTTTGATAGCGGCGACATCGCGTGAATCGGCGTACCTGTGCGCAAGTAAATTTCATGACCATTCAGTCTTTCTTTAATATACTTTGCATGCTTTGAACTTCTCGTATCGGCCCACGTGATACTTTGTGTTAGTAAATCGCCTTTTGCATCCACTGCGATGAGGCTGTGCATTGCTGAACTAAACGATACGAGTTTGAGCTGAGTTGTATCGATCGCGCTGTTGCGAATGGTTTTTCGAACAGAACTTAACACCGCTCGGAAAATTTCCTCTGGGTCTTGTTCGGCTATTAACGGATTTGGCGTTTCAAGCGCATAAAAAACCGTATCTGCTGATATGATTTTACCGGCTTTATCAAATAACACCGCTTTGGTGGATGTGGTACCGATATCTACTCCAAGATAATATGACTGTTCAGGCATGAGAGCCCTCCTCTATAGACAAGAAGAGAAAAAGGAGAAATCCCCTTTTTCTCTTTCAAGTTTAATTTAGATAAAAAAGCTGATAATTAACACTACCACGAAACCGGTCAACCCGATAATGGTTTCCATAACTGTCCAGGATTTCAAGGTATCCTTAACGTCCATGCCGAAATATCGGTTAACCAACCAGAATCCAGAATCGTTGACGTGTGACAAGACAGTCGCGCCTGAAGCGATGGCAATGACGATCAATCCAAGAGCAGGTCCAGTCATTCCCACCATTTCAAGAAGTGGCGTGATAAGCCCTGCTGCTGTTACCATCGCAACCGTTGCAGATCCTTGCGCAACACGAACTGCTGCAGCGATCAAGAATGCTAAAACAATTGGCGGCAATGCTGAATCACCCATCATGTCACCAAGTACTTCGCCAACTCCCGAATCGATTAATACTTGTTTGAAGACTCCACCTGCACCTGTTACTAAGATGATAATCCCAGCAGGCTCAAGCGCTTTAGTAGCAATATTTTGCACTTCTTGACGTGAATAGCCACGTTTTGTCCCAAGTAGATAAAACGTTAGTAATGTGGCAATGGTCAGCGCCACAAATGGATGTCCAAGGAACGTCAAAATCTCACGAACCATATTGCCTTCTTCTAGTAATACCCCTGATAAAGTATTAAATAAGATCAACACAAGCGGAATCAAAATCAACGATGTGATCATCGCAAAGCTTGGCAAATCCTTATCGTATTCCTTTTCTTCAAGTTCCATGTAATCTGGAATTAACACATGAATTTTTTTGCCAATAAAGCGTCCAAATACCGGTCCCGCCAAAATCATCGCAGGAATACCAGCAAGCACACCGAACAAAATAACCCAACCCAGTTCTGCACCAACTAATTCAGCAACCGCAATCGGTCCTGGTGTTGGTGGGATAAAACTATGCGTAACCGCAAGACCTGCTAGTAATGGAATCCCATAATGCAAAAGCGACTTGCCTGTTTTTCTAGCCAATCCGTATACAATCGGCACTAAAATAATAAATCCAACATCAAAAAATACAGGAATCGCAACAATAAATCCAGTAACTCCTAATGCCCATTGTGCTTTGTCTTCACCAAATTTGCTAATCATCGTCGAAGCCAGACGTTCTGCTCCACCCGATACTTCTAGCATTTTACCGAACATGGCACCAAGACCCACTACAACAGCAACAAAGCCGAGTGTCCCACCCATACCGTTTTGAATAGATATAATAACTTCGTTAAGTGGCATGCCCGCTGCGATGCCTACCAATAAACTAACTAGTAATAATGCCACAAAAGCGTGTAATTTTGTACGAATAACTAAGAATAGCAATAAGAATATACCTGCAAGTGCGACCATAATCAACGTTGAACCTGACATATTTTTTCCCCCTTGGTATATAGCTTTCATCAAATGCTATTTAAGAAATATAGAAATCGCTCCAGGCGGTTGCCGTCATCCGCTCGTACTCTACCGCCTGTTGCTCTTTCTTTTTGTAAATTAAAGCTAAAACCTTATTTTTTCTCTACTGCATGTCCACCAAATTCGTTGCGTTGTGCGGCCACGACTTTACCTGCGAACGTGTCTTCTTCTAATGAACGGTAGCGCATCATTAGCGATAAAGTAATCACCGGTGCAGGAACGTTCAAATCAAGTGCTGTTTCTACTGTCCATTTGCCTTCACCTGAAGAATTCATCACCCCTTTGATGCCTTCAAGTTTCGCGTCTTTCGAAAATGCATTTTTCGTCATTTCCATTAAATATGAGCTGATGATCGAGCCATTGTTCCAAACACCTGCCACTTTTTCAAAGTCATAGCCAAAAGGACTTTTGTTGAGAATGTCAAAACCTTCCGCAATCGATTGCATCATGCCGTATTCGATTCCATTATGGATCATTTTTAAGAAATGACCGCTGCCCGCTTCGCCAGTATATAAATAGCCGTCTTCTACAGAAATATCTTTCAATAGAGGTTCAATCGTTTTAAATTTTTCCGCGTCGCCACCAATCATCGAACAAATGCCGTGACGTGCTCCGTCTGTTCCACCACTTGTTCCACAATCAAAGAAGAAAATTCCATGCTCTTTCAAGTTGGCTGCACGACGAACTGTATCTTTATAGTTAGAGTTACCCCCATCAATAATCGAATCTCCCTCTTCTAGTAACGGAGTCAATTCTTGAATAACCGATTCTGTAATTTCACCAGCTGGTACCATTAACCACAACGTGCGCGGTGCTTTTAATTCTTTTATCATTGTTTCAATAGAAGAAACTTGAGTAAAATCGACTTCTTCAACTGCCGCATGACTGTCGTAGCCGACAACTTTATGATTATGGTCGATTAAGTTTAACGCCAAGTTCAACCCCATTTTACCTAAACCAATAATTCCAATTTCCATTTTAAATCCTCCTGTTCTAAAAGAATATTTTTCTTTAATAAGAATATTGTATCAAATATTTTTCCGCTTGCAACATGTTATTCTATAATAGACGAAACTAATTAACAGAAACGAGGCGCGGATCATGAAACAACAGCAATTTGCGCTGGCTGCCATACGCGGTAGTTACCGCCATTTTAGTGAAAAAGAAAAAAAGATTGCCGACTATGTCTTAAATGACCCGAAAAACATCATTCATTTGACCATCAATCAAATCGCTGATGAGTTGGGATTAGCAGAATCAACCATTTTCCGTTTTTGCCAACGAATCGGCTTTAAAGGTTTCCAAGCGTTCAAAATTTCGCTAGCTGCGGAAGTTGTCGCTCCTTTAAAAGACATTCATGAAAAAATTGAAGAAGGCGACAGTATTAGCGCTGTCACCGAAAAAGTATTCCGCTCTAATATTAAAACGCTTGAAGAAACTCTTCAGATTGTTGATGCAGAAGCGATGGAACAAGCAACTCAAAAATTACTAGAAGCTCGGAAAATAGATTTTTATGGCAATGGCGGTTCCGCTATGGTGGCAATGGACGGTTACCATAAATTTGTCCGTTTAGGTCTTCACGTTTCCATGAATTTAGACTCTCATATGCAACTTATGGCTGCTTCTCAACTTCAATCAAATGATGTAGCGATTGTCATTTCCCATTCGGGTTCGACTACTGACGTCCTTGACGTTTTACGTGTGTTAAAAGAAAAAGGAGTGACCATTATCTCTGTCACCAATTTCGCTAAATCGCCTTTGTCTAAAGAAGCGGACATCGCTCTTTATACTGTTTCAGAAGAAACCGATTTCCGTTCTGAAGCACTGGCTTCTCGAATTGCTCAGCTGAGCTTGATCGATGCTCTTTATACCAACTTGATGATTCTCCGAGGCCATAAGGGAAAAAAAGCACTTCAAGACATGCGTCACGCAATGACTCATAAACGGCTATGATCACAAAAAGCCCGTTCCTTTAAAAGGAACGGGCTTTTTTTACTTTGGTTCTTCCATAGACACAACAAGCTTTCCTCTGGCATGTCCTGTCTCTGTTTTTTCCAATGCATCCAATGCTTGTTCAAATGAGTAGACGCGCTCTATTACTAGATGGAGCTTTTTTTCTACCATATCTTGAATTAGCATGTTTACTGCCTCTTGTATGCTGAGTTGATGCTGCATTTGCTCTACTTTAATCTTTCTTTCCGAATCTACTTGGTCACCCGAAACCGTCACAACTTTTCCGCCAGCTTTTACTATATCCATGCTATCTTTGCTTGTTCCGCGGTGAATAGCTAAAGCTGCGTCTACTCCTTCTGGCATCCATTGCTTGATTTGATCTTTCCATTCAGCACTTGAATAATCAACTGCTTTTTCAGCTCCAAGTGACAGTAAGTGTGGATGGTTTTTGCTGGATGCGGAACCTATTACTCGAATCCCTCGATTTTTAGCCAATTGTGTAACGATTGTTCCAATAGCTCCGGAAGCTCCCGCCACAAATAAGGTCTCTCCTGCTTTACAATCTAGAGTGCGCAAGCTTTCTAGAGCTGTTTTGCCAGCTACTGGAATAGCAGCACCTTGCGTAAAGCTAATTTCATTTGGCATCGCTACAAGCATTTGAGATGAAACAGCTGCATACTGTGCCCAACATCCGCCTTTTAGTTGAAAGCTACTCGACAAAATCACTCGATCGCCTAGTTCAAAATCAGAAACTTCGCTCCCCATCTCTACAATGACACCCGCTCCTTCAGATCCAATTGTATAAGGAAACGTCACATTTGGCGGAATGAAGTACCGGTCATGCATACCGACTCCGAAAGCTCGAACTTCCACTAGCACTTCATTATCGTCTATTTGCGGAATGGTTATTTCCTGTATTTCTACTTTATCATTTAATGCGTTTGTTCTAACAAAAGCTTTCATGTTTATCATCCTTTCTTATTTATCTAAAACAGTGCACTGACAAGTATTATTTTTTTGAAACTCAGATGAAAAATCCTATGGTATTTAGTTATCTCAATAAAATCTAACTATTCAATTTTTATGATCTCGATTCAAAGATTCTTTTCGTACAAACAGATGTTTTGACATTAAGCTATAGACTGTTATAAATTAATGAAATGAATCCCGATAGATTTTATAAGGATTAACAGTAATTGAAAAATAGGAGTGAAAATATGAAAGCTGTATGGAATCGATACCTTACGACATCATTGATTTTAAAAATCACAATTGCACTTATACTCGGCGTTGCCGTTGGACTAATTTTTGGAGAGCAAGCAGCTGTTTTGGCGCCTCTTGGGGACTTATTGTTGAATTTATTGACCTTATTGATCATCCCTTTAATTTTGTTTACGATGATGGTTGGGATTAACCAGTCTTCCATTGGAGATCTTGGGCGAATGGGTGGAAAAGTGTTTATTTATTACGCCTTGAGCTCCGCATTTGCCATTATTGTCGGTCTTGCGGTAGCTAGCCTGCTACAGCCTGGCATGGGGATGCAATTGCAAGGCAATGAAACCTTTGATGTTCCAGAAAACCCAGGGATAATTAGCGTCTTGTTGAACATTGTTCCATCTAATATTTTTACAGCATTTACAGAACTCAATTTGCTGGGTATTATTTTTATTGCTTTTGCTTTTGGTATCGCTTTGTCTTATATGCGCAATTCTACTGAATTGGGAAGCTTAGGCGAACATTTGTATAAAACTGTTAATGCATTAAACGAAATGACTTTGATTGTGCTGAAAGCGATTCTTCAATATGTACCGATTGGGATTTTTGCCATAATGGCAAAAACCGTAGGAAGCCAAGGTCTAGATACACTCTTCTCTCTAGGTGAGATGATTTTAGTATTATATGCTGCATTGTTTGTTCAAATTTTGCTTTATGTGCTGGTTCTAGTGATATTCAAAATAAACCCGTTAGAGTTTTTCAAACAAGCACGCACACCGATGTTGACGGCTTTTGTAACGCAAAGTAGTTCTGGTACATTGCCATTAACTTTGAATGCCGCTAAAAACTTAGGATTATCAAAAAGTTTGTATGGCTTTAGTTTGCCACTTGGCGCTACGATTAATATGGATGGCGCGGCAATACGAATTGCGGTTTCGGCTGTTTTCGCAGCAAACCTTGTTGGCGATCCGTTGAGTCTTTCTGAAATGCTCATGGTCGTCCTCATTGGTACACTGGCATCAATCGGAACTGCTGGTGTTCCAGGTGCTGGGATTGTCATGATTGCTACTGTTTTCGTTCAGCTAGGATTGCCGATAGAAGCTGTCGCATTACTGACTGCTATTGATGCATTAGTAGGAATGGGCGCTACTGGGCTTAACGTTACAGGAGACTTAGTAGGTACTACGCTAATTGATAAAAATGAAAAAAAACGGCAAACTGCATCTTAATCTGTCGCTAGATAAAATCCCCTGAACTGAGCTAGCGCTCAGTTCAGGGGATTTTTTAATGTATTTCTACAAGTTACTATTGTGTTCTACAAATTTTTACTAGACTTTCCTTTTTTAACAGCAAGCAGATGATAGTCAACACTCGCTTCGCGGTATTCTATGTAGTCATCAGTGAGAATTTTCCATTCGTGTGGCGATTTCTCAATAATTTTCTTTAAGGTCTTTTCACCTTTATCGCCTTTAATGATACAGTTCACGAAAACTCCGCCTTCTTTAAGCTGAGTTAGAATCGTCTCTACAAATTGGGTTTCTTTTTTTAAATCATTTTTGTAAAAATGCAGCATCGAATCTAGTAACACAACATCGACATCTTTTGAAATTTGATATGTGTATATATCACCAACTATTCCTTCTACAGTTAACTTTCTCTTCTTAGCTTCTCGATTCAATTGTTCGATACCAACAGCCGAATGGTCAACTCCAATTACTTTGTAACCAAGCTCGCCTAGTGACAATGTATCTCTTCCTTGCCCACAACCTAAATCGACAACAGTTCCTTTAGGTTGAAAAGTCGAGAAAAATTCCAGTAGCCCTGGATAAGGGTTTCCAAAATAGTTTTCTTCTTTATAATAGCCATCATATTCTACTTTTTTCATCTGAACCCACCTCTATTAAAATTCTTTTTTTAATTAGAAAGCAACAAGTTCTTCGCTAGGATAAATCGACTTTCAATCTTTCTCCTAAACTATTCCCCTTGTTGTTTCCGATCTCTTTCAGTTATCCTGTTAAAGAGTATAGCAAAGGAGTTGACTTGAATGACGACTATTGGATTTGTACGGCATGGCATCACAGATTGGAACATACAAGGCATCGCGCAAGGTTCTGCAGACGTTCCTCTCAATGAAACCGGCAGACAACAAGCCGCGTCACTTGCAGAACGACTCGTTTCTGAAGAAAAATGGGATGTCATCATCTCTAGTGATTTAGCACGTGCTAAAGAAACCGCTGAAATTATTGGCAACACGCTTGGTTTACCCGTTCATCATTTTGAACCACGGCTGCGTGAGCAAAGTGGTGGCAAAATCGAAGGCACAACAGAAGAAGAGCGTCTTGAAAAATGGGGAGCCGATTGGCGTACCTTAGATTTAGCGATGGAAAACTTGGAAGACGCTGCTGAAAGAGGACTGGCCTGTGTTCTAGAGATCTTAGAAAATTTCGACGATCAACGCGTATTGCTTGTCAGCCATGGCGCTTTGATTGGTCTAACGTTGCAAAAAATCATGCCTGAAACGTTCCAAAAAACGTCTATGGATAATACTTCTATCACGTTATTAACGCATACTGAAAGTCAGTGGACTTGCTCTTTATTTAACTGCACGACACATTTAGTAAAAAGCGAAAGCTATTGATTGCTAGCGTAACTTACTGGTTCTCCTACATTTACATTCCATGAAACCACTGTTGTGCTGTCACGAACGTGGTTTTTTTGAATCGTAGCGAGTAGAGCACTTACGCTATCAGTGGTAGCGATGTCCTTACATTGTTGCCAAATACTGTCGGGTTCAGAAAATACGGCGCCAGGACATTCTACCAGTCCATCTGTTGTCAGCAAGAGCTGATTTTCTCCTTGTCGTAATTCTCGGACGCCACTGCTAAAACAGGGCACAAGTTGTTCAAATGTATTCACTTGTCCAATCCATTCGTAAAATTGCCGTTGGTTGATTTGGTATTGACCAAATGCGGCTAGTTCTGGATGAAATACGTATAATAGGCAATCTCCAACCGAAAACCAATACAGGTATTTACCTTTTCTAACTGCTATCAAAAGAGCCGTTTCACCTTTTGTATCGCGGCATGCTGCTAAAAAGCTTTCTGCTTGCAACAGCTTTAACAAAGCAGTTTCAACTCCTTTAAAAAGTTCAACACTCACCTTACCTGATAGTAAAGAAGTAAGGATTTCTTTATTTTGCTCCATGTATTGGATAACTAATTCGGCACTTTTAGCTGAATGATGCGCATCTAAGACCATAACAAATTCCCACTCTTCTTCACCGTTAACCCAAATTAAACAACCATCTTCGTTTTTCGTTTGCCCTGCAGCGGCAGTGCCGCCAAATCGTCCAAGCACTATATGTTGAACTGAGAGAACATTAAATCGGTCAATAAAAGGATTTTCACTACCAACCCACATTACGGCAGCTGATTTCTTCTTCATATTCAACACCTCACTTTTTCTATTGTTATAAGTATAAATCAGCTTTTAAAATTCGAGTAGAAATTTTGAGTTATGCACCTCACATACATTCAAATGACAAATGTGATAAAGTTATAATAGTTAGCAACTCAAATCCGAACATAAAAGGAGAGATTCTTCATGTATGTCGTAACCAACCGCATCAAAATGAAATCCGGATTCGCAGAAAAAATGGCTCCTAACTTTTCACGACCTGGTGCTTTGCAAGAATTAGACGGATTTATAAAAGTCGAAGTCGCGATTACACAAGATTCGACTGAGTATGATGAACTGAATGTCAGTATGTACTGGGAGACTCTTGAAAATTATGAAGCATGGAAAACGAGTGATGTCTTTAAAGAAGCACACAAACGACCTGAAGCAAGTACGGACAGCAATGAACCGAAAAAAGAATCACCAATGCTAGGCAGTCAACTAACAATTACAAAAATCGTTGGCCTACTTGAAGCTAAAACTTCAAACTGATAAAAACTGACAGATAGCCTAGACGGGCTGTCTGTTTCTTTTGTGCTTCTCTGTTCTCAGCTTTACGAATTATTTTACTTAACAAGGAGCATTTCTATATGAATACTACTAAACCCATTTTATGGACAAGAGATTTTATCATTACCTCATTAGTGAACTTCTTTTTAATTCTCATTTTCTATCTCTTAATGGTAACCATTGCAGTATACGCAGTCGAAGAATATGGTGCTTCAACGAGCGAAGCCGGACTGGTAACAGGAATATTCATCTTAGGTGCATTGACGGGCCGAATTTTTATTGGCCGTAGTATTGATAAAATTGGCCGTAAAAAAACACTGATTATCGGTACGACCTTATTTACACTGACTACATTATTTTACTTTCTGAATTTGGGACTCTCTTTCTTAATGGTTAATCGTTTTTTGCATGGAATGACGTTAGGAATGGCGAGTACGGCCGCAGGAACCATTGTCGCGCAAATTATTCCCATGACGCGCAAAGGTGAAGGCATTGGCTATTTTAGTATGAGCTCGACATTAGCAGCTGCTTTTGGCCCGTTTATCGGCTTGATGTTGAGTCAATATAGCAGCTACGAAATGATCTTCTCTGTTTGTCTGGCTCTTGGTGTGGTCAGCCTTGTCGTCTCTTTGTTGGTTTATGTACCACCAGTCGAAGTGCCACTAACAACGAACGTTACGAAAGGGTTCAAAATCTCGGAATTTGTTGAACTGAAAGCAGTTCCTATTGCCATCGTTTGTTTAGTGGTTGCACTTTGTTATTCAAGCGTCCTATCATTTATCAATTTTTATGCGATGGAAGAAAACCTTGTACAAGCTGCTAGTTACTTCTTCTTAGTTTATGCAATTGCGATTTTGCTATCTCGTCCTTTTACAGGAAGACTGATGGATTTAAAAGGCGCTAATTTTATTATGTATCCAGCGTTCGTCATTTTTGCAGCAGGTTTGTTCTTGCTGAGCATTTCCACGAGTAGTACGGGACTACTCGTAGCGGGTGCCTTGATTGGACTGGGCTTTGGGAATATGCAATCGACAACACAGGCTGTAGCAGTAAAGCTAACACCTCCTCATCGTATGGGGCTGGCCACATCGACGTTCTTTATTTCTATGGACGCGGGACTTGGCTTTGGTCCATACTTACTAGGGTTTATCATTCCGTTGATCGGTTATAGCTCGCTATACGGCGTACTTGGTTTTGTGGTTTTAGCTACTGCGATTTTGTATTATTTCATGCACGGCAAAAAAGAACAGGCCGAAGCTTTAGCCTATAAGTAATAAGACAACAAAAAAAACGGCCATTGGGGCCGTTTTTTTTGTTGTTTTTCTAAAGCAATTACTTTAGTTTGATGGACGATGCAGTGGAGATGACCAGTAAAAGAAATAGATTGCCAATAGCCGATTACTTCTGTTCGGGCTATGTCAAACAATCTAGAAAGCTTTTTTCTAGACCAATAATTGCTTAACCAATTCTTTGTTGCGTTTTTTGAATACTTCATTGTGAGAAGAAACCATTGCGATTTCGTTAGCGTCTGGCTGAATATGGTGCTTGGCTTTATTGACTGCATTTGCCGCATCGTGGAACGTTCCAGCAATCAAATTCAATTTTCCTTCGTGCTGCAGAATGTCACCTGCTGCAAAAAGACCTTCCTCTGAAGATTCACTATTTGATGTACCCGCAATGTAATAATCATCAGCAATTTCAATATTTAATGGGCTGTTGCCGAGTAAACTAATGTCGCGTTCATAACCATGATTAATAATCATTTCATCGATTCGCAACAGCTGTATTTCTCCTGTTTCTTGATGAGTGAGTTCAACAAATTCAATGGCATCTCGATCGTCTGAAGCGATCAAACGTGTGATCGTGGTATGAAGACAACAAATGGCTGATCCGGTCATTAGCTGTGTCACTTGCGCTTCGTGTCCGGCAAGCTCTGGTTTACGATAAGTGACATATACTTGTTTAGCAATTGGCTCAAGCTCGTTGGCCCAATCGATTGCTGAATTTCCACCGCCCGAAATGAGAACGGTCTTGTCTTTGAATCGTTCAAGGGACTTGACCGTATAATTCAAGTTCGACACTTCAAAACGTTCGGCCCCTTCAATCTTCAGCTTTTGAGGGTTCAAAATACCTCCACCCACAGCTACAATAACCGTTTTTGATAAATGAATCTGGCCGGAAGAGCCAATTAGTTCAAAAAAACCATTCTCGTTTTTCGCTATAGCCTCTATTTTTTCATTCAATACGACTTCTGGTTGGAAGGTTAGCCCTTGTGCAACTAGTTGATCAATAAGCTTTGCTCCTTGAATTGGTGGCTGTCCTCCTACATCCCAAATCATCTTCTCCGGGTACACATGAATTTTACCGCCCAATTGTGGCTGAAATTCAACAAGCTTGGTTTTCATTTCTCGTAAACCACTATAAAAGGCTGAATATAAACCCGCAGGACCTCCGCCTATAATCGTTACATCAAAAAGCTCTTTTTCCACCATCTATCTTCACTCCTATCGCATTGTATTTCTATTGACAACCTTATAATTTAGTCTTATAGTGTTGATTGTACTGAAAATGAGAATCATTATCAATGAAAAAGATAATAAAATTAAATTAGGAGGTTTTTTGGATGGTGCGTTTGTTCACCGAGGAGCTAAATATTGGCTATGGAGACCGCTTGATTGTCAAAGATTTGACTGTCCAAATTCCAGACAAAAAAATTACGACGATTATTGGTTCGAATGGCTGCGGCAAATCAACGCTGCTAAAAGCGCTTACTCGTGTGATTCCGCATCAATCTGGAACAGTCGTATTAGATGGTAGTAATATCGCACAGGAAAACACAAAGTCTTTAGCTAAAAAAATGGCGATTCTTCCTCAAACACTAGACAGTGCTGCTGGATTGACTGTTGGCGAACTGGTTTCGTACGGACGATTTCCTTATCAAAAAGGATTTGGTCGACTATCTAAAAGAGATTACGAAATTATCAACTGGGCGCTAGATGTCACCGGTACGCAATTTTTCAAATACCATCCAGTTGATGCTTTATCTGGTGGCCAGCGTCAGCGCGTCTGGATTGCGATGGCTCTTGCTCAGGAAACTGAAATGATTTTTTTAGACGAGCCTACCACATACTTGGATATGGCTCATCAGCTAGAAATTCTTGAATTGCTTCAGCAACTAAACCAGCAACAAGAACGAACCATTATCATGGTGCTCCACGACCTGAACCAAGCAGCACGTTTTGCAGATCACATCATCGCCATGAAAGACGGACAAATCATTAAATCTGGCAACTGCCATGAAGTCATCACTCAACCGGTTTTAAAAGAAGTATTCCGGATTGATGCGGACATCGGTCTGGACCCCCGAACACAAAAACCGATGTGCATAACATATAACTTAATTGGAGGAGTTTAACCCCTATGAAAAAAATATTTTTACCACTATTTCTATTTACGTTATTGCTAATTCTTGGTGCCTGTAATTCTGAGTCAACTGCTGAGGAAACAAAAACACCGGATACAGATAAAAAGGCCGAAACTATTACATATGAGTCTGAAAGCGGTCCCGTTGAAGTTCCTGCGGATCCACAACGCGTTATTGTTCTTTCCACGTATAGCGGTGACGTGATGTCTCTAGACGTTCCTTTAGTAGGCGTTGATTCATGGTCAAAAAACAACCCGCGTTTTGAAGAAAAGTTAACAGATGTAGAAGAAGTGGCAGATACAGATCTCGAAAAAATTATTGAATTAGAGCCTGACTTGATCATTGGCGGTTCAACCATCAACAATATCGACAAATTAAGTGAAATTGCCCCAACTGTTACATTTACTTATGGCAAATTGGGTTATTTGGAGCAACACCTAGAAATCGGTAAAGTACTCAATAAAGAAAAAGAAGCACAAACTTGGATTACCGACTTCCAAGAACGTGCACAGCAAGCTGGCGAAGATATCCGAGCTGAAATCGGTGAAGATGCAACCGTTTCTGTTATTGAAAACTTCGACAAGCAACTGTATGTGTTCGGAGATAACTGGGGCCGCGGAACAGAAATTCTGTATCAAGAAATGAAACTAAAAATGCCTGCCAAAGTGAAAGAAATGGCATTAGCAGACGGTTATTACATGTTGTCTCAAGAAGTGTTGCCTGAATACATGGGCGACTACGTGATCTTCAGTAAAGACAGCACACAGGACAATTCGTTCCAAGAAACGGACCTTTACAAAAACACACCTGCTGCTAAAAACGGACAAATTTTCGTAGCAAACGCTAAAGAATTTTACTTTAATGATCCGATTACACTGGAATATCAATTAGAATTTTTTATTGAAAACTTTTTAGGCAAGTAATGGACTACCAGTAAGTTCCACGTATATAACAAAAAAGAGGGATTCTTTAGCAGAATCCCTCTTTTATTCTCAGGAAAAGATGATGATTTATGAATCCTAAAATACCCTTTCCCGTAAAATTCATTTTGAGCCTGTTTCTATTAGTACTGACACTTATCGTCTCGTTGATTTTTGGGGCGGCAGATATCAGTCTAAAAGAAGTGGTGCTGGCATTGTTTTCAACTCGTTTTAGTGATGGCATCGGTGTGATCCGAGAAATCCGTCTACCCCGCGAAATTGCTGCTATTTTTGTTGGGGCGGCGTTGGCCGTTTCTGGAGCGATGATGCAAGGCATGACACGGAATCCGCTAGCCGATCCAGGTCTCCTTGGCCTAACGGCTGGAGCAAATGCCGCGTTGGCTATTACTTTGGCCTTTATCCCTGCAGCCAATTATTTCGGTATCATGATTGCCTGCTTTATCGGTGCCGCTGTTGGTGCCGCTTTGGTATTCGGCATTGGCGCTGTAAAAAAAGGTGGCTTTTCACCTTTTCGAATCGTCCTTGCAGGAGCGGCTATTTCGGCTTTTCTAACCGCGATTGCTGAAGGAGTCGGTCTCTACTTTAATATCTCTAAAAATATTTCACAATGGACAGCAGGTGGATTGATTGGCACCTCCTGGGGACAATTACAAGTCGTTGTTCCGTTTATCGCTGTTTCTTTACTGATTGCTATATTCTTATCAAGACAATTGACCATTCTTAGTTTGAGCGAAGAAGCCGCAATTGGGCTGGGGCAAAAAACAGCACAAATCAAAGCCATTCTCTTTGTTATTATTACATTGCTTGCGGGAGCTGCTGTTGCACTTGCTGGCAATATGGCTTTTATCGGCTTAATGATTCCTCACGTCGTAAGAGCAATTGTGGGAACTGATTACCGCTTTATCATCCCAATGTCTGCAGTAGCTGGAGCTATTTTTATGCTGTTGGCTGATCTTATCGGCCGAACCATCAATGCACCGTTCGAAACACCCGTAGCAGCAATCATCGCGATTATTGGCTTGCCTTTCTTCTTGATCATTGTTCGTAAAGGAGGCAAAGCATTCTCATGATTCATCCGACCTTACGAAAAAAACAACGAATTTCGTATTACGTATTACTCGCGTTAATCTTATTGACTGCTATTACTAGTATTGGCTTAGGTTATTCTCCTATCTCTTATGATCGCTTAATGCCTGCTATTCTAGGAGAAGGTACTTTTAAAGAAGAATTCATCTTGTTTTCCATTCGCTTGCCGCGTATTTTAATAACCTTACTAGCTGGAATGGCATTGGCGTTATCTGGTGCGATTTTACAAAGTGTAACACGCAATGATCTCGCAGATCCTGGTATTATCGGCATCAACTCCGGAGCAGGTGTAGCCATTTCAGTATTCTTCTTATTTGTACCTGTAGAAGCTGGTGCCTTTGCTTATTTACTTCCTATCGTTGCTTTTGCAGGAGCACTTTTAACTGCTGTTTTAATTTATATATTTTCATACTCTCGCAGCACGGGGCTGCAGCCTATTCGTTTAGTGCTCGTCGGAATTGGTTTTTCGATGGCCTTATCTGGCGTGATGATTGTACTGATTTCTTCTGCTGAACCAGAAAAAGTCGATTTTATCGCCAATTGGTTAGCAGGGAGTATTTGGGGAGCAGATTGGCCGTTTATCGTTGCTATTGTGCCATGGCTATTAGTATTAATTCCATTTACATTGTACAAAGCAAACCGCATGAATGTTCTTAGTTTGAGTGATCCTGTCGCTATTGGCATTGGCGTTTCTCTTGAAAAAGAACGTCTTGTTTTACTACTTGCGGCTGTCGCCTTGGCCGCTTCTGCCGTTTCTGTTACCGGTGGAATTGCGTTTATTGGATTAATGGCACCGCATATAGCCAAAGCAATTGTCGGACCTCGCCACCAATTATTCTTGCCACTCGCGATTTTGATTGGCGGTTGGTTATTGTTACTAGCAGACACCATCGGACGAAACTTACTTGAGCCTTCTGGGATTCCAGCAGGCATTATGGCTGCGTTGATCGGTGCTCCTTATTTTATTTATTTATTGTTGAGAAAATAAACAGACAGGATCTTTCATGAGTGAAAGATCCTGTCTGTTTGTTTTATTTTGGATTGATTTTTTTATTTTGGATTTGCACAGATACTCTTACGATCAAGCTCAACATAACCCCAATACTTGTAATCATGTAAAATAGAGTGGCAATTTCACCAAAACTCGTTGCAGACTCTTGTTTCCAATTAAAGAGTAGTCATTTCTACAGCCTACGTTTTTTCTCAGACTTCAGATAAAGGCGATGCCGCTGGTTTCCCAAAATAATAACCTTGGAATAATTGATAGCCAAGCTGTTTTAACCACTCAAAATCCTGATAGGTTTCAATGCCTTCTGCTAACGGAATAGAACCGATTTCTAAAGCCTTTTCCAAAAATCTCCTCGCTATCTTTTGCTTTTCTATGTCTTTAGCGACATTAAAAACATATTGCATGTCGAGCTTCATGTACTTTGGTTTTAAGTCCGCTAAAAGTTCAATTGTGCTATATCCTTCACCGACGTCATCTAATGCATAATCGAATCCTCGATCTCTATAGTAACGGAGGATTTTCTTTAAATGATTAAGGTCGTCTACTTTTTCCGTTTCCACAACTTCAAATACTAACGACTTTGGATTGACGCCTAATCGCTCTGACAACTCAATTGTCGAACGCAAGCAAAATTCGGGTGAGTATATAGACGTCGGAATAAAGTTAATAAACGCTTTTTTCCCCTTTAATGCAGCTGCGTATTTTACAGCAGTCATGCGGCAAACACGGTCTAATGCGTATAAACGGCCGCGTGTTTTTGCTGCAGGAAACACCTCATTGGGATAAATCATCGAACCTTCTTTACTGTGAAAACGTGCAAGCATTTCATAAGCATAAACCGTTTCACTACTATCGACGATTGGTTGATAATGGCAAACGAGCTGTTCGTTTTTGATGACTTCATCAATCCACTCTGTCGCAAAAACGTCAGTCATTTTTTCTACCGGTTGCCACGCTTCTTGATTGATGCGATAAACGACATTTTCCTTTTCCAACAAATCAGTGCAAAAATCCAGAAATTCTCTAGCACCTTGTTCATCTAACTGTAGTTTGTTGTCTTTTTGCACGACTTTTATTTTTTGTCTTTCCAAATGATCTATGACAAGTTGCAACGCCGAAAGATTTTTCTGTCCTTCTAGCTTAATTTCAAAATTGATGGCTGTAACTGCACAGCTATTGCATGGCATTTGTTACCCCTCCTCTTTTACTATAGTTTACTTGATGGATTCAAATAAATGTTACTTTTTCATAATAAAATCCATTTATTTTACTTTTAATTCATTTATCTGATAATTACAATTCTCAATTTAAAGGATATTTTCAGTTGAGCACGAATTAAATCTATTAAGTTCTAAATCTTATGGGAACAAAATGATAGCCACTTTTATTTCATTCACAAAGGAGAATGATCATGGGAAAAATTATTGTAGCTATGTATGTAACACTTGATGGTGTAATGGAAGAACCGTCGTGGACAGCCCCTTATTGGGATGACGAACTAGCTAAATTTCAACTAGACTTATTGTTTGGTAGTGATGCATTGCTTCTTGGACGTGTAACATATGAAGGATTCGCTGCTGCTTGGCCCTCAGCTGAAGATGAAGAAGGGTTTGCTGATCGAATTAATCAGTTACCAAAATATATCGTATCCACAACGTTGCAACGTACTGAATGGAATGCTCGGCTCATCACCAGTAATTTTGTGCAAGAAGTCGTTAAGTTGAAAAAAACGGGACAGCGGTTATTGGTCTATGGGAGTGCCGAGTTGATCGAGACTTTGTTAAAGCATGATTTAATCGATGAACTGCATTTAATGACCTTCCCTCTTGTCTTGGGTGAAGGCAAACGACTATTTAAAGAAAATGCCGATCAAAAAATGTTCAACCTTCAAACAATCCGTTCTACTGACTCTGGTGTCTTGATCGCTAGTTACATACCAGATAAATAAGCACAAAGGATCGAATACTCCTTTTATAGGGATTCTTTTATTTGTATAAATAAGTAATTTCTTTCTATTTGTTATATCTTTTAAGCTATAATGGCATGAGAATACTATTTTGCAACTTGGAAAGAGTGACATAAGTGAAGAAAACATTATTATACTTGTCTGGAATTATTCTATTACTAGCACTTCCTATCTTATTTTGGTTTTTAAAAGGAGAGAAAATAGTTAATATAACAATCATTGATAAGACAGTTCCGACTGAAAACTATCGAGAGCACAAAGGGTTAACGTGGCTATTGAATCATCAACGTTATGTGTCAAAAGCTGGAGAAATGTATAAGACTGATACGGACTATTATGGCTTTTTTCCAAATGAAAAAGAAAAAGACTATAGCATTCGTGAACTTCCTGAAGATTTTTCTGGAACCGACCTTATTTACCTTGCAGATACATACGGAGTTTTTGAAGAAGACCTTTCTTGGAACACTAAAGAAAAAAATTCTGGCGGTTCGTCTATGATTTCAGGTGGACTTCAGATGATTGAATGGCAAAAAATTAAACAGCAAGTTCAGTCTCAAGGCACAGACTTGGTTATGGAGTTTAATACGTTTGCTTCTCCAACACCGAAAGATGTTTCTGAAGATATGAATGAATTCCTAGGATTGGAATGGAGCGGTTGGAGCGGACGTCATTTTCCAGAACTCCAAACTACTGATAGCGAAGTTCCTCAATGGATTATTACCAATTATGAGAAAAGTGATAGAAAATGGGATTTTGAAGGTGCTGGATTTGTCCTTGTTCATGACGAGACCAGTGAAATTATTGTTCTTTCTGAAAAAGCAGCTGAAGTTGGGACAGATGGATTACATCTTGAGTTTACTGAAAAAGGGACGGAACAGTTTGATTTAAAAAATAGTCCGGCTTTTGGTTATTGGTTTGATATTAATATAGCTTCTCCTGATACCGAGGTTTTGGCTGATTATAAATGGGATGTTAAAAAATCTGGTAGTGACAAGTTAGAGGCAGCGGGAATCCCACTCAACTTCCCAGCTGTCTTCCACCAATCAAAGTACGGCGCAGATATTTATTATTTTGCAGGAGATTTTGTCGATATGGACGATGTTCCGCGCTTTACTCGTTATGCAGGATTTTCGAAAATCCGTTCTTTTCTTTCTTCTGAACTAGTAGATGCCGAAAAAAGCTTTTATTGGAAGACTTATATCCCAATGATGGAAGCTATTTTAGCAACTACAGAGAAAAAAAGAACTTTGGCTGAAACAACGAAAAAAGCTGAGGTTGTAGAAGAGGGCATTTCTTATCCTTCTCGTATTAACGGAGATGCATTTGAAGTTTATGAAGATGGAAAATGGCAATCATTTACGATCAAAGGCGTTAATATGGGAATGGCCAAGCCCGGTACATTCCCAGGAGAAGCCGCAATTTCACGTGATGAATACGATCGTTGGTTTAAGGAAATCGGTGAAATGAACGTCAACGCGCTTCGTGTGTATACTCTTCATCCACCTGCTTTTTATGAAGCATTTGCTGATTATAATGCTAGCGCTGATAAACCACTATATTTATACCATGGCGTTTGGATTGATGAAGAGCCTTTAGTAGAATCTTTAGATGCATTCGATCCGGAAATTACTGAGCGTTTCCAGAAAGAAGTTAAAAAAGTTGTAGACGTTGTTCATGGTGATGCTGTTGTAAAAAAAGAACCTGGACATGCTTATGGTAAGTACAAAGCGGATATTTCTCCTTATGTTATCGGATGGATAATCGGTATTGAATGGTTCCCAATCATGGTCGATCAAATGAATATAGATTATCCAGACCTTGGTGATTATCAGGGCCAATATGTATACTCAGAAAATGCCAATCCGATGGAAAATTGGGTAGCGCAGCAAATGGACCATCTTGCATCTTACGAACTAGACACGTATCAAAGTATGCGTCCGTTAAGCTTTACAAACTGGGTGACCACTGACAACATAGATCAGCAAGCAGAACCAAGTGATCAAGAAGACTTGGCAACTGTCGATCCAAATCATATCAAAACGAAAGGTATAACAGATACAGTCGGCATGTTTGCTTCTTATCATGTCTATCCGTATTATCCTGACTTCTTGAATTTAGAAGAGCGCTATGTTGAATATGTAGATCATCGTGGTGAATTTAATAACTACGCAGGCTATTTGAAGGATTTAAAAAATTCTCACGACATGCCAATTGTCATCGCCGAGTTTGGCATTCCTGCTTCGCGTGGCATGACTCATGAAAACCCGTTTGGTTGGAATCAAGGTTTTATCTCTGAACAACAGCAAGGAGAAATCGTTAGCCATATGTACGAAGATATATTGGAAGAAGGCATGCTTGGCGGCATGGTTTTTACTTGGCAAGATGAATGGTTTAAACGAACTTGGAACACTATGGATTATGATAATCCGAACGAACGACCGTTTTGGTCTAATGCGCAAACGAACGAGCAACAATTTGGGTTGTTAAGCTTTGATCGTCATAAAGTCAAAGTCGATGGCATCGACGATTGGGAAGAAGAACAAACTCTCTACGAAAAAGAAGATGGTGCACTTCGCACATTGACGATGGATTCAGACGAGCGTTATGTTTATATTAAAGCACAATTCGAACCCACCTATAAAAACTGGTGGACTGAACAAGACTTCAATCTTTACTTTAGTCTTCGAAATAACGATGGTATTGCCGTTAATGCTTTAAAGAATACCGAATTTCTTGCAGACTATCAGTTGAAAATTGAAAACCTAGAACAAGCTCAATTACGAGTTGCAGGTGATTACGACACTTTCTACTACGATTACCATAAACGTTTAGAAATGATTCCTGCTGAAAAAAATATCGAATCGACTTTTCATCCCATTCGATTAGCGTTGAACAAAGAATTCGTGCGCCCAGACACCGGAGAAAAGCTTCCGTTTTCTTCATACGAAACAGGCATTTTCCAATTTGGGATTGCCAATCCGGAGCATCAAGACTACAATTCGTTAAATGATTATTATTACGATCCGCAAACGGGAATTATGGAGATTCGGATTCCTTGGATGCTGTTGAATGCAAAAGATCCTACTAAACGAGAATTTATGGGCAACCTTCAAAAAGATGGACTTGAATCTACAATTACAATTGAAGGACTAGATTTTGCAGCTAGTTTAACTAGCAAAAACGGAAAAATCGTCGAAGCTTTTGATACATCTCAAGTAGCCCATTATTCTTGGGATACCTGGGGATTACCTAAATCCGAAGAACGTTTGAAACAATCCTATTACATTCTTCAAAAAACGTTTGAAGAAACCGAATAAGATAGCGTTGAAAAATAAAAACCTGACAGTGAAAAGTGAAATACTTTTCACTGTCAGGTTTTTAGACTTTATTAGCCTAGTTTTTATGGTTTCATTGTTTTCCAGCTGTCTACATGATGAACTGCGATGCCGCCAAATCCTTGTATTCCCGAATAATAAGCAGCTACTGTCGCTAATTCATTTTCCATGTAAGTTTCGCCTTCTTCATAAAACGAAATATTGTCGCCTTCGTCTGTTTGATCTGTTTCAATACCGACCACTACCACTTTTCCATATTTCTCTGCATACGCTACTTCGTTTTTCACCAGTTCTGTAATCATAGCTGCTGAATCTCGGTAAGCCATCAACGTCACACTTGCTGTATTCGCAATAACCCATTCTGCGAGCACGCCTTTGCCATAGGTGTTTTTATAGAGAATTTCATCAAACCAAAAAGGCATATCCACTTCTAATAGCAAACTTAATGCCGCTGTACTCGCCTTTGCTTTGTGTAACAGCGATTGATAGGATTTTACCGTTGCTGCATGGTTTGTATTCCAACCGCTATAAAGATACGGTTCCACATCCAGATGAACTCCAGTGAATTTTTGAGACGGTGTTGCTTGTTGTTGATACGTGGTTAACCAATTCATAAGTCGGTCTTGTTTCACAAACCCTTTTGGCGCTACCCAATCACTTGCCCCATCTAGCGCATAAATGGTCATGCCTGCCGCTCCTGCTTTTTCAATAAAATCGCTATAGACATTGACTGGAATATCCTCATCGATTTGCACATAAACTTTGTTCACATTTTTACTTTGTAAAAAAGCGAGTGTTCCCGCTTCGTCACTGTTAATCATCCACGGATTCCATAACCACGTGCCTCGAGTATCCTTTTCAACCGCTTGCACACCAAAACTATTTTGTGTCAGCATAAACACCAACCACACACCTGCTATCATTATTTTTTTCACCTTCTCATATCCTCTCGCTCTAAAAGCCCTAGTTCAAGAAATGAGACTCGGCAACCTGACAACCTTGCGCTTTTCAACGGGTAGGCTCATGACTTTGCGTCCTCCCCTTTCGGTGAAGTTTGCCTTTTTAGATTTTTCTTATTATATGTTAATTTATGCATTTCTACCATCTTTTTTAAATAACCCTTTCAATATGTTGCATTTAAGGCAATAATCAACGTTAGGGTTTCCCTATATCATTTATTAAAAGGAGTGACCTATCATGTCTACAGCGGTACGTGAAGACGAAATTACATTGACGCTAATTCAGTCTTTACAAGAAGGCAATAGCATTGAATTTCAAGAAATATTGAACGAACTTCAACCCTATGATATGGGTGTTCATTATCAACATTTACCAGAAAAGCACAGAAACAAATTTTTGCTTTATTTAACGATTTTTCAACTAACTGATTTAATGCAAGAGCTTCCCAAAACGGAACAAGCTAATATTCTTCAAAAACTAGGTGTAGAAAAATCAACACAAGTTCTAGACCGTATGGATAACGATGATTTAGCTTTGTTTTTGGCTGATTTAGAACCTGAACGTATTGAAGAATTATTATCTCAAATTAACCAAGTTGACTCAGAATTTGTTCAAAAGAATATGAACTACCCCCCTGAAACTGCAGGACGTCTCATGAATAATCGATACGTATGGATTCCACGACACTATACAATACGAGATGCCATTGATAAAATCAGACATTTTGTAGAAATAGCAGAATACCTTAACTATCTTTATGTAGTAGATGAAGACAAAAAACTACTCGGTGTTATTTCTTATAAAGATTTGATTCTTGGAAATCTTGGAGATAAAGTTGAAGACATTATGTACAACCGTGTTGTCAAAGCCGATGTATTGATGGACCAAGAAGATGTCGCTCAAATAATTAGTCGATATGATTTTGTTACACTTCCCATCATTGAAGAAGACAATACACTTGCCGGTGTCGTAACGGTTGACGACGTAATTGATGTCGTCATGCAAGAAGCTAACGAAGATATCGAAAAATTATCTGCTTCTGGAAAATCGATTGATTTTGATACTCCCTCTTTAACGGCTGCATATCGACGCTTACCTTGGTTGATTATCTTATTGTTTATTGGTTTGTTTTCAGGAAGTATTATTAGTCGTTTTGAAGAAACCTTACAAGCTGTTGTAGCATTAACTTTCTTTATGCCATTAATTGCGGGGATGACTGGGAACACAGGAACGCAATCTTTGTCGGTGGTCGTGCGTGGCTTGGCTTCACAAAAGCTAAATACCAAACAAACCATTAAGCTGATTATTCGTGAATTGTGGGTAGGAATTATTATTGGCGTTATTTGTTCTGTCCTTATTTTGCTGATTGCTTATGTGTGGCAAGGTAACTTTATATTGGGTGTTGTCGTTGGTGGATCGTTACTGATGACGTTGATTATTGGTACTTTAGCTGGCACTATTATACCGCTTATTTTGTACAGATTAAATATTGATCCAGCCGTTGCTTCAGGACCGCTCATTACTACAATTAATGATATTCTATCTCTATTAATTTACTTTGGCATGGCTACTTTATTTATTTCTCAGTTGATGTAAAAAAAGATTACTTTATTTTTCTAGGTCGATAACTTAGCTATGGCGGCTGATATACGAGTTCAATATGCAAATTACTTGTTTAGCTTTTGTAAAATAGTGAGAAAAACATTTTTAAGCACTATAAAAAGCCCAGAACCAGTTCTGGGCTTCCACTTACTTAGCAGGAGATGAAATTGCGTTTTTCGCTAGTAGTAAATAAGCGAGTAACGCAATCAAACACATCGAAAAAATAACTACGCCCATCGGGACCGCTGTATTTTCTCCAGCTATTCCGACAAGTGGCGCTGTCGCAGCTCCAAGGATAAAAGGCAACAATCCGAGTAGCGCAGAAGCACTTCCTGCAACATGTCCTTGACTTTCCATTGCAAGCGTAAAAGAAGATGTTCCGACGACGCCAATAGACAGAATGAAAAAGAAAATTGGGATCGCGACTGCCCACAAAGGGCCTTGCATCAGCACTACAACTAATAAAATAGCGCCTGCTACAGTTGCTGTATAAAGAGCTGTTTCTAAAAATCTTTTTTCAGACCAAATATGCGTAAATCGACCGACTGAATAGCTACCAATAATTAACGCAATGCCGTTCACACCAAACAACAAACTGAACATTTGAGGAGAAGCACCGTAAATATTTTGATAAATAAAAGGTGTACCCGATACATATGCAAAAACGCCACCAATCAGAAACCCTTGTGCTAATGCATACCCTGTAAACTGACGATTTTTTAAAATCCCTGCAAAATTACCAATAGTTGATTTTAAATTACTCGGCACACGTTTTTCCAGCGGTAAACTTTCTTTTAGCTGGAAAGTAGCGAGGACAAGCAACAGGATGCCGAGCACTGTCAATAGCATGAAAATCCCTTTCCAATCTGCAAACAATAGCACACCACTGCCAATTGAAGGTGCAATTAACGGTACCAAGTTGCCAATCACCATCAGTAAAGCAAACAATCGTGTCAGCTCTGGACCATGACTAACATCGCGCACTATTGCCCGGGAAATAACGAGTGCTCCTGAAGCGGCGAACCCTTGAACAAAGCGAAGAAATACGAAGAGGTAGATGTTTGGAGCAACTAGACAGGCAATTGATGCCACAATATACGCAACTAAAGAAATTAACAAAGGCTTACGTCTTCCGTGCATATCACTAAATGCACCTGCAACCAATTGACCAATCGCTAGACCTAACAAACATGTTGTCAGACTCAATTGAACAAGACTGGCATTTGTTTTATAAACGTCCGCTAAAATCGGGAATGCGGGCAAATACATATCAATTGTGAATGGCACCAAAGTAGTTAAAGCACCTACCAATAAAATAAAATGAATACGTTTTAGACCTGTCGAACTTTCCACTTTCTTTACACCTTCTTTTCTTTCTTTGCTTTTGGATCTTTTATTTTACTAGTGACCATAACAAAAAACCGCAACTATTAGTTTATCACAATGGATAAGCTGATAGTTGCGGGCTGACATCAAACCATTAACTAGATTTCATTTTACTTCTACAGTCCAACCAAGTGTATCTTCAATTTTTCCTGTTTGAATGCCTGTGATGGTATCATAAATTTTTTGTGATAATTCACCAATTTCATGGTTGTTTACAATCATTTTTTTGCCTTTCCAGTTTAGTTCTCCTACCGGGGAAATAACGGCTGCTGTTCCTGTACCAAAGACCTCTTCAACATGACCCGCATCATATGCTTCGTAAAGTTCATCAATGGACATACGTTTTTCTGTTACTTTAATTCCCCACGTATCAAGCAGTTCAATGATTGACATACGCGTAATCCCTTTTAAAATACTACCGTTCAATTCCGGTGTGATGACTTCTCCGTTGATTTTGAAGAAGATGTTCATACTGCCAACTTCTTCGATGTACTTTTTCTCAACACCATCTAACCAAAGAACATCTGCATTTCCTTCTTTTTTAGCATTAGCTTGTGCTTGATAACCAGAAGAATAGTTTCCAGCTGTTTTGGCCATACCTGTTCCACCTTTTACGGCTCGCGTGAATTTATCTTCTACATGAATAACAACAGGCTGTAGACCTCCCGGGAAATAAGAACCCACTGGCGACAAAATTACCATGTATTTGTAAGTTTGAGAGGGTCCGACTGCAAGGTTTGCATCTGTCGAAATGATATAAGGACGAATATAAAGAGACGTTCCAGGTGTTTTCGGCACCCAATCCTTTTCTAATTTAATCAATGCGGTTAAATGTTCTAGTGCTAATTTTTCGTCTAGTGCGGGAATGCTTAGCCGTTCACTAGAAAGATTTAAGCGCTCAAAGTTCTTTTCAGGTCGAAATAACAAAACACGTCCGTCTTCAGTATGGTAGGCTTTCATGCCTTCAAAAACGGTTTGTCCATAATGGAAAATCATCGCTGCAGGATCTAAGCTAATCGGTCCATAAGGAACAATTTTTGGATCATACCAGCCCTTTTCAGTTTCATATTCAAGAACATACATATGATCTGTGAATGTAGTTCCAAATGGCACTTGATCTTTCACTGGTTTTTCTTTTTTGTTGGTGTTTTCAACAACTTGTAGCTGGTATGTATTCATCATCAGGACTCCTTTTTTATAAATATGATTTAAATTATCAGTTATTTGAATAATTATACACGTTATTTTCTTTTTTAAAAGCTCTTCTCTCTATAATTCATAAATCATGATAAAAGACCTGTTCTTTTCCATAAAAAAGAGATCATTCAGCGAATGACCTCAACAAAATGAGCAAGAATTTCGGCAGTTAAGCCCCAAATAACCTTGTCACCATAAATATAAAAATGTTCATCGACTTGTCGTGTACGCCAATTGTAATTCTCTCCGCCTACGATTAAATCATAAGGAAAGCTTTCTTCTGGTTGGATATCAAAATTAATGCGATAAATTTTTGGATCTTTTTCCATAAAGAACGATAACGGCACTGTAAAAATATGATCAACTTCTGGCGGATTGGGATTGAATGCCGTTTTTGAATCAATGACACCAGCAAATGGATAAACGATCATTCCAAAAGGCGAGACAATATAATCCAATGGGAAAATATCCGAAATAGCATTTCTTTCTATTCCTAGTTCTTCTATGGTTTCTCGAACTGCAGCATCTTCTTTTGTTTTGTCTTGAAAATCAATTTTTCCTCCAGGAAAACAAATTTCTCCTGGTTGGTTTCTGAGATCATATGAACGAACTTCAAAGAGGACATGGACTTCTCCATTCCTTTCGATAAGAGGCAAAAGAATTGCGTATTTTGAAAAATCTTTATTTCCCATTACTTCAGGAACTCGATTCCCCATTTTTTCAAGCATCTGTTTGGGATCCATATCAACACCTCTTCTCTTTTATCCATTTTATCAAACTTAGAGAAATAAGTCCTTTGAAGCACTACATTGTCAAAATTTCTCGTATGTCTTCTTGCGTCATTGCTTTTAATGGCTCTTCTCCTGAAAGAATAACGTCGTCAATTAAGTTTTTCTTTTTTAACTGCAACTCATTAATTTTTTCTTCAATTGTGCCTTTTGCTATTAAACGGATAACTTGAACTTCTTTTTTCTGGCCCATGCGATGTGCACGGTCGGCTGCTTGTTGCTCCACAGCTGGATTCCACCATAAATCATATAAAATCACTGTGTCAGCACCGGTTAAATTCAAACCGGTACCTCCCGCTTTTAGCGATATTAAAAACAAATTGCCTTGTCCTTCATTAAATTGCTCGCAAAGGCCGACTCGATCTGCAGGCGGTGTTTGTCCATCCAAATAAAAATAAGAAACTCCTTCTCTCGTCAATTGATTGCCGATAATTCCAAGCATTTGTGTAAACTGCGAAAATACGAGTACACGCCGTCCCGAAGAACGGCATTCCGCCAGCAACTCGATCAATTGATCAAACTTAGCAGAACCTCCATCATAGCCTTCTACAAATAATGCTGGGTGACAGCATAATTGACGTAGACGTGTCAGTCCAGCTAAAATACGAATACGGTTTTTTTGAAAACTGTCTTTATTCAAATGCTTGAAAGCATCTTGTTTTAATTCAGCTAAATAAGCTGCATAGAGTTTTTTCTGTGTTGCTTGCAGCTCGGAAAATTGAATTGACTCTACTTTCTCAGGAAGCTCGGTTAATACATCGGCTTTGATGCGACGTAAAATAAAAGGACGTACTCGTTTTTTTATGTTGTCATGTCTCATTTCACTAAATAGCCTACGGTTAGGCAACAGCTCGGGAAACACCACATTGAAAATTGACCATAGCTCGTCTAATGAGTTTTCAATAGGCGTACCCGTTAGTGCAAATCGGTAATCTGCGCGAATGCTCTTAACCGCTTTAGCAGTTTGGGTAACTGGATTTTTAAACGCTTGTGCTTCATCTAAGAAGACGGTATGGAAAGTTTGATCTCGGTACAGCACTTGGTCTGTGCGCAAAGATGGATAAGACGTGATTACCACGTCTAACGCCTTTGTATTTTTAGTTAAAGCCATTCGCTGCGCTTTACCGCCATCAATAATTCCTACTTTAACACTTGGAGCAAACTTGCTTAGTTCGTTGAACCAATTGTAAACCAGTGACGACGGAGCAACTACTAGTACAGATCGCTGCTGTTTACGAACTTCGGGGAGTACCGAGACAATAAAAGCAATACTTTGCAAGGTCTTCCCAAGCCCCATATCATCTGCTAAAATACCGCCAAAATTGTATTTTGCCAATAGCTTCATCCAACGAAATCCAGCTGCTTGGTAATCGCGTAAGACTCCATTTAGGCTTTTCGGCACAGCAAAATCTAATTGTCCTGGCTGATTTAAATTCTGTAATAAATTTGTGAAATTCGTACTTGGGTCAAGCAACTGTCCTTCATCTAACGAAGCTGCTACCTGCAGTCCATGAATTAATGGAATCCGAATTTCTTCTCTACCAAAATTAGCTGAGCTGATATCCATTTCCCGTAGAAAATCACTCAAATCAAGGAATTCTTGTGTTTCTAAGGACATTAACGTACCGTTAGGGATACGGTAATAAGGACGTCTTTCTTCTAATGCCGCTATTATTTTCTTAATTTCGGTTTCTGAAATGCCTTGCATATCGAAACGAAATTCTAGCCAGTCTGTACGCTCACTAATTTCAACTTTTACTTTTGGACCGCCGTAATTTTTTTGAACACGCAGCTTAACCGCAATGGTTGCGTAAATCTGCATCATTTCTTCAAGCACAGGAATGATGTGATACAAAAAATGATATTCTGCTTCTTCGTCTTGCATATAAAAACCGCCATCCGTTTGTGTAAACTGGCTCTCTTTCATGATGCGCAAAATGTCTCGTTCTTGTTGATGTTGTCTGCGTATGCCTGGATACTGACGAACTACATCTTCTGATTCTTCACAGGGATTAATAACCAAATGACCATAATGAAATTCAACACCCGCTAGTAAGCGGTGTTTAATACGATCGAGAAAAAGCTTGGCACGAAGAGGTGTTTCGACAAGTCGCCCGACAACTGCATCCGCAATCTTCACATTGCCTAAACGTTCTAATCCTGGTACGACAGTAGCCATGAAATAATCCAGTTCTTCTGCTGGAATTAGCAATTGGTCTAGTCCCTTTGGCAGTAAATTTCTTAGTTCTGTCAATCGCTTGGCATCTTCATTTGCCAAATAAAAAAGAACCCCGTCTGCAAATGCCAATTCGTATGCTTGAAGAATTAGTAAAGTTTCAAGTCCTTCAATATCCAATCGAAAACCTCCGAAGCGATGCTCGTTAAAATGAAAAGATAGCGGTAATTCCTTTTCAATGTTGATGCCCTTTGTCATGTTCCCTTCCCAACTAACTTTAACGTTAGGGGCATCTTGTAAAAGAGGCAATAGTCGCTCCCAATCTGACCCTGCAAGAACAATCATGTCTTCTGTTTGTTCTGTTTTAACCACACCTGCAATTTGAGTTTTTGCTAAATATGCAAAGATTTTTTCGGATTTATCACTCAAACAGTGATCTTGTGGAGAATAATATACGCCAGTTAGTTGCTCGTATGCTTTGTTCACTTGCCACGCATTTATAAATTCATTGATGTGACCAATAGGTTCTAGCTCTTTTGTTCCTATAGCCATTCGTAACCCAAGATATGCTGTTTCACTAAGCGATACGGGAAATAAACTAAATTCAACTTCAAGCGTTTGACGTTGATCGAAATAGCGTTGTTTGCCTTGGGTCTCTTCTGCTCTTCGGCCAAACAATGACAACATTTTTGTTGTTGGGTTTTCGCGTTGTTGTAGATGATCAATCGCTAACAAAACTCCGGCAATATGATGACAATAGGTCGTGACAAACCCGACAGGTGGACAACTACAAGAAGCCAGAATTTCGCCCTCTTCTGCTTGTTTCACGCTGACATAAAATTCATAACGTCCCGTAACGAGACCTTTGATAAGTTGTTCGTCACTCTTGTCGGGCGTTAGTTGGATTTTTCCAGCCAGAAAAAAAGACTTTCCTTTTTTGAAAGCTGCTTGTCCGCATAACTGTTTAATTTTTGAGTCGTTTAGTGAAAAATTCATGAGCTAGGTTCCTCTCTGCGTTAAACTACCGGAGACCTTTTGAAAAAAATCTGATTCTCTCTAACTGCGGAGCTATTCAACGATTGCGATACAAAGCCCTCTTCAACAGTGTTGAGGAGGGCTCTTTGTACTAGACTGGAGAATTCTCAAGCTCTGGTATCTGTTCTTTTATCGCTTTAATGGCCTCTTCAAGATTGCGAACGTGCAAGATCTTTTTTTGTGTATCGGGATATTGAAGACCCGTATGTTGGTAACGCGAATCGTAGTAATACTCTAGCAATAAATGCACGGCAGAGGCAAATTCGCTCGTTTCTAGACTCGTCTCAATTTGTTTAGAAACTTCCAAAGGCATGCGTGTTTTAATTCGTTGGAACGCAGCTATGCATTCTGCTTGGTATTCTACTGGGCGATAATCTTCAATAATCTCTTTAATCCGTTCTTCAATCGGCATTTCAATGATCAACTGGAGGCTATTTGCTTTTAACTCCATTACCCAAGACGGAATAACCACTTTACCGATTCGCGCACTTTCCGCTTCAAAGAGCACAAAAGGTGCTTTTCGAAGCTTTCGAAATTGCTGAACAAGTAAAGAATCAAATACTTTCTGGTTATGAGGTTCAACACCAATATGACCAAAGATAGAACCTTTATGATTGGCCAAACCTTCTAAGTCCATTACAGGATAGCCTTGCTTTTCTAATGCTTTTAAAATTCTAGTTTTTCCTGTTCCAGTTAATCCATTTAATACATAAGCCTTAAAAGGTGCTTCAGGTTGCTCAAGCTGTTCAAGCACCCACCTGCGGTATTCACGAATTCCACCTTCTAACCGGCTGACATGAACATCCATTAACGACAAAAGTGTAGCTGTTGTTCGACTACGCATGCCACCTCGCCAACAAAATACGGTTTTATGACCGTTGATTTGTTTAAACTGATGAACAAATTCCGGCAATTTAGCGGATAGGATTTCAAGTCCCCGTACTTTAGCCGCTTCTACACTTGCTTGTTTATAAAGCGTGCCTATTTCGGCTCGTTCTTCATCATCAAAAAAAGGAATGTTAATACTTCCAGGGATTGAAAAGTTCTTATATTCAGATGGCGACCTGACATCGATTAGCACCATTTCGTTTTTTTCACTTAAAGGCATTAACTCTGTCACTTCAATATTATTGAACATCTATTTTCCTCCAAACACGCGCTCGTTTTACGTATTCTTTCAGTATACACTCATGTGGAACGGTTTTCTTTTTTGAGTACTTGTTTTTTACCTGTCTGTCTTGTTGTGCAACAGCTAGTAAATTCTAGTAAACACTATTTTTCATAGCTTTTTCACTATCTCTATGTTTTAATTTTAAGACGAGAAGGGAATAATACTAGAAATTGCTGAAATTAGTCATATTTTTACGTAGAGGAGAAAACCATATGAAAGAACTTTTCGGTTTGATGAAATTCGGAACGCAATCCGCCTTATGGGCAGCTGTCATCAATACAGTTGTTGCCATCATTAAAACAGCTGCTTATTTAATTACTGGAAACGTTGCGATGTTTGCTGAAATGATGCACAGTTTCGGAGATGCCGCCAATCAATTTTTTGTTTTTATCGGTTCTGCATTAAGTAAAAAAGAACCCACAGAACGATTTCCTGGAGGATTTGGTCGTTTGGTTAATCTTGTGTTACTCGGCGCTGTACTGATTGTCGGGGTACTAGCCTATGAGACCATCGTCGAAGGAGTTCATCACATTACAAACGCCACTCAATCTGAAGATTGGTTTTGGTTAAATATTAGCGTTCTTGGGGCCTCGGCGTTACTAGAAGCCGGAGTGCTTTATAAAGCGATGAAAGAAATTACAGAACACTTGCCCAAAGAACAAACAAAAGGGCTTAAGTTACTTCCGCTCAGTTACAAGCATGTAAAAGAAGCCAAACCTGCTACAAAGTTAGTGTTTCTAGAAGATAATGTCGCCGTTGGTGGTGCATTACTCGCGATGCTTGCTATTATTATCGCAACCTATACGCCGTTTCACAGTGCTACAGGCTATGCTTCTATTATCATCGGTGTTGCTCTTATTTTTGTAGTTGGTCGTATATTCTTAGATAATGCTGCAGGTGCATTAGGAGTTGCTGATGTAAAAATGCAAGCAAGAATGGGCGCACGTATTTTGCAACACGAGCACATTACTGATATCCAGGACTTGGATGTCATTAAAGAAGGCGATAGTCTTCACGTTGAATTACGAGTCGAAGTAGACCCGAACATGACGATTAAACAAGCAGACGAAATCCGTAATTACATTGAGGAAAAAATTACTGAAAGTGTGGATAATGTCACAGATATTATCATTGAATTTGATGACGATGATGGCATTGATACATGGCGCAATATTTCGAGCGAAGATAAAAAATAGGTTTACAAATTTTATCATTTAAATAAAACAACTCAACCCAGAAAAGAAAACTCTTCTGGGTTGGGTTGTTTTTATATATCACGCATATATTTTATCACTTCAAGGATTTGGAGCTTTCGCCAAAGCGATTAGAAAAATTTTTGAGATTGATTTTTTATTATTTTCCTACTTTTGCAAAAGCTGCTAACACAGACGTTTTTAAATAATGGGACACCCCATTTTCATCGCATGTAAATTCCGTAACTTCATCTACTTGCGCTTTAATGTGATCTGATGCATTTTTCATTGCTACTGCATGACTGACATATTCAAACATTTTGATGTCATTATCACTATCTCCAATGGCTAGAGTTTCGCATCTTACTAAGTCGAACCGCTCCAGCATTTGCTCAATACCTGATGCTTTATTGATACCTGCAACCATGACTTCGGCGTTATGTGGAGAAGAAGGAGTCATCGAAAACTTCATGTCTTGTTGCAAATCCGCTAGTTCGGATTTCCACGCATCAATTTCGTCGCGAGTTCTAGCAAAAAAGTAAAATTTGGAAAAGTGATTTCCTGTAATCTCAGCTGTCCATTCAATGTCCTCTTTTATAGCTTTTTGTCGCGAAATCCATTCGTTGTTCTGAACAGAATCCGGCTTAGGCTCCCGAACTGCTGCTTCGACAAACGTTTTGTCTTGTTCTAGCACGATTCGTGAATGACCATGTGGAAAAAGTTCATAATACATTTTCTGCTGACGTGCTTTTTCAATGATGGTTTCTACCAACTCCAAAGAAAGTGCATGTTCAAAGATCACTTTCTCGCCAATATAGCCAGCCATGCCATTTGCGGTAATCATGCCATCTACTGCAAAGCCTTTTGGCAACATTTCTGCTAATTCATCTGCCGATCTACCAGTTGCAATGAAAACAAAAATGCCTTTAGTTCGTAGTTCGTCTATAACTTCTTTTGTTTCAATTGTCACTTTGTTCTGATGCGTCAAAATCGTTCCGTCCATATCCAAAAAGACGGCTTTTGGGTTAACACTCACTTTATTCCCTCCTGTTGTTACTTACACATGATACTTCCCAGTATACGACTAGCTTTTTCTAAACTCAATGAAAGCCGCATCGATCACTGTTTTAGAAGGATTAAAGCTATTACAAAAAGGCAGAAAATGTTAGAATAATAATAAGAGCAATTTTTAGATTTTTATTTATTTATGAAAATTATTTGTCTATGCTAATCGTTTAAAAAGTTCCGCGGCAGATGGAGGCTAAAATGAAACAAGTTTTTACCATTCAAAAAATATTAAATAATAATGTCGTGATTGCATATAATAATATCTACAAAGAAGTTGTATTAATCGGCAATGGACTTGGTTTTAATCGAAAAAAAGGAGATCTTGTTCCTTTTGATGAAGCTGATAAAACTTTTTTGTTAACAGATGAAAAAGAAATGGAACAGTACGTTAATTTGCTTCCTTATATTGAAGAAAAACTGATTTCTTTTATCCATGAACTGTTGCTTTTCATCGAAGAAAAAATGGAGAAAGAACTAAATGAGCATATTCACGTAGCTTTGACTGATCACATCGCTTTTGCTATTAATCGTGCTAAAAAAGACATTCAGTTTTCCAATCCTTTTCTATTTGAGATTGAATCTTTGTATCCAAAAGAATACTCGGTCGCTAAAGACGTTGTTCAAAAAGTTGAGACCCAAACTGATGTTCTTTTTCCAGAAGGCGAGATTGGTTTTATTGCTCTTCATATTCACAGCGCCGTGACGGACAAGTCCTTGCGTGACATCAACCGCTACCACTCCTTACTATCAAAATTGGTCACTATCATTCAAGATAGCCTGGATATTCGCTTGGAAAAAAACAACATCGACTATCACCGCTTAATTCAACACCTTCACCGAGCAATTGATCGCGCCGATAAAGGCACTCCTGTCGGTGAAGAAAATAAATTGGCTGCTATGTTGAAAAATGAATATCCTATATGCTATAATCTTGCTTGGAAGCTCATAAAAGTAATGCAAAATCAATTGAATAAGCCCGTAGATGAATCAGAAGTCATGTATTTGACGATTCATTTGCAACGCTTGACACATAAATTCTAACCATACGTGTTACTGATTCGATCAGGCATGAGTATGAAAAGATGAAAATTAGAACAAATAGGACAAAACTGCCCTTTTGCTCATTTTCCTCTTTTCTACTCATGTCTTTTTTTATCGCGTCAACGTGCTTCTTTTATTCAACGGAGCTATTCAATTATTTTTACTCATTCACCCTATAGAGGAGGAAATTACATGTCACTCAATTTGTTCGGTACTTTGCAAAAAGTTGGTAAAGCCTTAATGCTTCCTGTTGCACTCTTACCTGCCGCTGGTATTTTGTTGGCTTTTGGTACGAGTTTTGCACAAGAATCATTTTTGGAAGCGGTTCCTTTTATGGGAGCTAACTGGATTCAGCAATTATTATTTGTTATGGCAGAAGCTGGTGGCGTTGTTTTCGACAACTTACCTTTACTGTTTGCAGTAGGTGTTGCCATTGGCCTTGCCGGTGGTGATGGTGTTGCCGGACTCGCTGCGATCATCGGTTACTTAATCATGAATGTTACCATGAAAGCCTTTGGTGGAATTACCCTTGAAATGACTAGTGACCCGGCATACGCCAACGTACTAGGAATTCCAACGCTACAAACGGGTGTGTTTGGCGGTATTATCGTCGGTATTTTAGCAGCCTTTTTGTACAATAAGTTCTTCAATATTCAATTACCGCAGTTTTTAGGATTTTTTGCAGGGAAACGATTTGTTCCTATCATTACTGCTTTTTCAGCCGTTTTCCTCGGAATTGTGATGTTTATGGTTTGGCCATTTGCGCAAAGTGGATTAAACACACTTTCTCATTTCATGTTAGAAACTAACCGCACACTTGCGGCGTTTGTATTCGGTGTTATTGAACGTTCGTTAATTCCATTTGGTTTGCACCATATTTTCTACTCTCCTTTTTGGTTTGAGTTTGGTCAATATACTAGTGCTGCTGGTGAAATCATCCGTGGTGACCAACGTATTTTCTTTGCACAACTACAAGATGGAGTAGATTTTACAGCTGGTACATTTATGACGGGTAAATTTCCATTCATGATGTTTGGTCTTCCAGCTGCTGCACTTGCTATTTACCACACTGCACGTCCTGAGAAAAAGAAAATCGTCGGAGGCATCATGGCTTCTGGTGCGTTAACTTCATTTCTTACAGGGATTACAGAACCACTTGAATTTACGTTCTTATTTGTTGCTCCTGTGTTGTTCGGAATTCATGCTGTTTTCGCAGGTCTATCGTTTATGACGATGCATTTGCTCGATGTTAAAATTGGCATGACATTTTCTGGCGGATTGATCGACTTCTTGCTCTTTGGTGTGCTGCCTGGTAGAACCGAATGGTTCTGGGTCATCGTGGTCGGATTGGTCTTCTCGTTTATTTATTATTTCGGTTTCCGTTTCGCGATTTTGAAATTCAATTTGATGACACCAGGACGCGAAGAAGATGAAGAAGATGAAGAAGTAGGTGAAATTGGTGAATTGCCATATGAAATTCTTGCAGCTATGGGCGGAGAAGAAAACATCAAGCATTTAGACGCTTGTATTACACGCTTACGTGTCAGTGTTGAAGATAAAGGCAATGTCGATAAAAAACGATTGAAAAAGCTTGGAGCTTCAGGTGTTATGGAAATTGGCAATAACATTCAAGCAATTTTCGGACCGGTTTCGGATAGTTTACGAGGACAAATGCAAGACATTATTGATGGCAAATCGCCACGACCTGCTAAAAAGATAAACGTTTCCGCTGAAGAAACTAGTAGAACAGCTACACCTTTAGAATTTAATAATCCAATAACAGGTGAGCTTCTACCAATTTCCGAAGTGCCCGATCAAGTGTTTTCTGGAAAAATGGTAGGCGATGGATTTGCGATCAAACCAACAGAAGGAAAAGTCTATTCTCCTGTAAATGGTAAAGTTGTTACGGTTTTTCCGACTAAGCATGCCATTGGGATTGAGGCAGATAACGGCACGGAAATTCTAATTCACATTGGGATTGATACAGTGAATTTGAAAGGTCAAGGCTTTACTTCGCATATTGAACAAGGTGACTTGGTTGAACAAGGTCAGCTTTTGATGGAAATGGACTTGGCTTATATTGCTGAAAACGCAGCATCGATCATTACACCTATCGTCTTTACCAACCTTGAAGAAAGACAATCAATCAAACTTAAGAAATCTGGTGGTGTTGTAGCTAAAGATACGGACATCGTAAAAATTATTAATGGCGAATCTGTCGTTTGATGTAAGATCAATCTATAAAGCCCGAACGCATTTGGACAATCTCCAAATGCGTCCGGGCTTTTTATCTAGTGAATCTGACCTCTATGTTTTGTTCGGAATTGACGCTTTTAACTAGTCCACTTGTCTGCTATTCTTATTTGAAAAAGAAAAGAGAGGAGGCTACTCATTATGCAAAAAACTACTAGCCATTCTTCTTCGGCTAATTCACGTACACTTGATTTGATTTTAAGCTCGATGGCGATTGCACTTGTTTTTGTCGCTACGTTGTTGTTAAACATTCGTCTTCCCATTGCTGCAAATGGTGGGCTTGTCCACCTGGGTACAGCTATGCTCTTCATCATCGCCATTTTATTTGGACCTAAAAAAGGATTGATTGCTGGCGCAGTTGGCATGGGCTTGTTTGACTTGGTTTCAGGTTGGACGTTATGGGCACCTATCACAATTTTGGCACGGGGTCTGCAAGGGTATATGGTTGGCCGAATTGCTTGGTCTGGCAATAGAAATGGAGGCAGTACAACGTTTAATATTATTGCCTCTGCAGTTTCCATTCCATTCATGATCGCCATTTACTATGTTGGCGAAGCCATTATTTTTAGTAGCTGGATCATTCCTGCCGCTTCTATTCCCGGAAACATCGTTCAAAACGTAGTTGGATTAGTCATCGCAATTCCTGTAGCGGTTGCATTAAAGAAAACACCTTTTTTCAACTAATCTCTTTTTCTAGAATGACAAAAGCCCTTTCATCATTAAAGATGAAAGGGCTTTTTGAAACTTATGGTTTATATTTCGATGGTGTTTTTTTCATCTAATTTTAATGTTTTTGCCGTTGACGCATGAATTTCTTTAAGAAGTTCGGGATTCTCAGACAAAGAGACACCATAAGAAGGGATCATTTCTTTGATCTTTGGTTCCCATCCGTCTACTTGTTCTGGGAAACATCTGCGGAAAATTTCAAGCATTGCATGAACCGCTGTAGATGCACCAGGAGATGCTCCTAGCAATGCAGCAATTGAACCGTCAGCAGCGGTGACAATTTCTGTTCCAAACTGAAGCGTTCCTTTGCCTTTGTCTGTATCTTTAATCACTTGTACACGTTGTCCTGCAACTACTACATCCCAGTCTTCTAGTTTTGCAGTCGGGATGAATTCACGTAATTCTTCTACACGTTTTTCATTGGATAACAAGACTTGTTGAACCAAATACTTTGTTAAAGACATTTCTTTTGCTCCCGCAGCCAGCATTGTGAAAACGTTGTTTGGTTTTACAGAGCCGATCAAGTCCATATTCGATCCTGTTTTTAGGAACTTCGGTGAGAAGCCTGCAAATGGCCCGAATAACAATGATTTCTTGCCATCAATAAAGCGTGTATCTAAATGCGGTACGGACATTGGCGGAGCACCAACTTTTGCTTTTCCGTATACTTTTGCATGATGTTGCTCAACAATTTCAGGATCGTTGCACACTAAGAATAGTCCACTAACTGGGAATCCGCCTACATGCTTAGATTCTGGAATACCTGTTTTTTGTAACAATGGCAAACTTCCGCCACCGCCGCCGATAAAGACAAAGTCTGCATTATGGTATTCGATTTTGTTGTTTTCAAGATCCTGTACTTTTACTTCCCATGTGCTATCGTCGTTGCGTTTAATGTCTTTAACAGTATGGTTGTAATTCATTTCAACTTGCTCTTCGTCCAAGTACTCGAACAACATTTTAGTCAAAGCGCCAAAGTTAACGTCTGTCCCAGAATCGATTTTTGTGGCTGCCATTGCTTCAGTTGAAGTACGTCCTTCCATGATAAGCGGAATCCATTCTGTCAATTTCGATGGATCAGCAGAGTACTCCATTCCTTTAAACAACGGACTTTTCGATAAAGCTTCAAATCGCTTGTTCAAAAACTGTACATTGTTATCTCCTTGAACCCAGCTCATATGCGGAATCGACATGATAAAGTCTTCCGGATTTTCAATGCGTTTATTTTGGACAAGAAACGACCAAAATTGTCTTGAAAGTTGGAATTGTTCATTGATGCTGCTAGCTTTTTTGATGTCGATCGAACCGTCAGCTTGTTCAGGTGTGTAGTTTAGCTCACAAAGTGCAGCATGACCTGTTCCTGCATTGTTCCATTCGTTCGAGCTTTCAGAACCTGCTTTTTCAAGTTTTTCAAATACTTTAATGTTCCAGTTTGGAGCTAATTCTTTAAGCATTGCGCCCAAAGTTGCGCTCATCACACCAGCGCCGATTAAGATAATATTTTTGTTTTTCTGTTGGTTGTCCATTAAAACCTTCCTTATCCTGTATATTTGCAAATAGGTGCAGCTTGCTCCTGATCAAATAATACAAAAAGACAGGGTCAACCCTAAACACCTTTTCTGCTCTAATTATACAATTGTATCATAATTTTTGATTGTAGCTATCTGCTTTTGCCTGTCAATTATACCTTATTTGGAGTCTGTACAAAAGAATGAGCTCTTTCTGCTATTAAAAAGACAGCTACTTTTAAAAGTAGCTGTCTTTTCTGTTTAGTTTTATTTACGTTTATTTTGCAATGCTTTATAACGGAGAACCACTTCTTTTGTGAACTCGCTCTTTTCATCGAGTCCACTAAGTGCATTTAGTGTAGCAGCAAGACCCTTTTCACGAATCATGGCTTGCATTTCCATTGCTTCTTCATCTTCTGGATAATCAAATAATAACGTAGCCGCAACTGCATTGGCGAGGTGTTTATAAGATAGACCTGCTTTTTGTGCTTGTGTTGCTGGGCGAATCAGACGATCTTCAGGTCCCAATTTCCGAATAGGAGCTCGCCCTACTCGTGTAACCCCATCGTCTAAATACGCATTCTTAAAACGTTCAATGTTTTTGTCAATATAGGCCAAATGCTCTTTTTCATCAAGTCCGTATTCTTTTACTAAATAAGCACCCGTTTCTTTTAATGTTTCTCTTACTTCTGCCACAATATGTTCATCTGCCAATGTTTCATCGATGGTCTTTTTACCAGCAAGATAACCTAGATAAGCAATAACGGCGTGTCCCGTATTGACTGTAAATAATTTTCGTTCGATAAATGGAGCAAGGTCTGCTACCATTTTCATACCCGTTACTGGCGGAATGTTTTCCGTTGTTTCCACAACCCATTCGAAATATGGTTCCACTAAGACATCTAATGAGTTTTGATTTTGAATTGGCACGATGCGATCAACAGCTGAGTTAAAGAAATAAACTTTTCCCTCTAACGCAGTCTTTGTTGTGTCATCCAAATGCTCAAAGATGTGTTGCTTTAAGATATCGGTCGCTGCGATTTGGTTTTCGCAAGCGATGATATAAAGTTTTTCATCTGTTGCTAACATACGTTCAGTTAATCCTTGAGCAATTAGCGGTGCAATTCTTGGCAAAATATTTGGACCGATCGCTGTTGTTAAATATGTCGCTTGCTGAATGGCTTGAATTACATCTTTTTCGTGCGTCATATTATTAATTCCTGACACGTTTTGAATAGTTATTGTTTCGTCCTTGGATTGTGCTAATTTTACTTGATAGCTTTGTTGTTCGTTCAATTTATCGATTACTTGAGTTGCTACATCCACAAACGTTACGTGGTAATGCGATTCGGAAAACAAAGCTCCGATAAATCCTCTGCCAATGTTTCCTGCTCCAAAATGTACGGTTTGTTTCACTATTCTCAGTCCTTTATCAATTTATTTTGTAGATAACTCATGAAAATCTCTTCTAGTCTTTGACGAATTGCTTTTTCGTTTGATGAAGTGAAAATCATCATTGAGTGTTCACTTTCGACCAAGCTTGTACTAATCAAACTTAGTATTTCCTGCGCTCGATCTGTTAATACCAAAGGAGCTAACATAAGCAATAGATTTTTCATTTCCATATCTTTGCCATCCATACCTTTAACGACTAATGGATGGTCAAGATGAATCACTTGAAACACTAACTCTTGGATTGAATCATTGCGGCAATGAAAAAGAGCCATCGTGGTATTGGGAATTCCAAGACCACCTTTTTCTTCGCGTTGTTTAAGTTCTTGCACAACCGCGTTCGTATCTGAAAGAAGCTTATTCTTTTCAGCCATTTCCACGACCTGTCGCAAAACTTCCCAATGATCTAGAGCACTCAGTTTATGAATAAGCATAAAATTATTCAAAATTGAATCCATGCTTTGATGCACTTGTTTTATCTCCTCCAAAACAACTTGAATAGTCGATGAGTTTTTTATCTTTCCCACATCGCTCGACTTGTCGTGATTCAAGTATCGCTTTTTGCCAATAATTTTTTCAACGTTATTTTGTAAATAACTTTCGATATAACCAATGTCTTGTTCGTTTAATAAAGGACTGACCATAATATAATCCACTTCCGTTACAGGTAAACGAATGGTGGAGATAACCAAGTCATAATCTTGAAAATGAGCCGTTTGAAAATCATTAATAGATAAAACTTCTACTGAGTTGATTTCAGGAAGCTCTTTTTTAATGCGACTTGCTAGCATTTTAGAAGTTCCAATACCCGTTGGACAAATAACGACGGCCTCGATTTGGACTTTTTCTTCATTCATCAACAACGCGGATCCAAAATGCAGCACAATAAAAGCCGTTTCGTCTGCGGAAAATTCAAATTCATTAAACTCATTTTCCAGTCCTTTTTTGATCGCCATAAATAAGACAGGATACTTCCGTCTAATTTCATCAGTTAGTGGATTAAAAGACTCTAGGTTTTGAGTTAAGCGAAAAACTAAAGGTCCCATATGTGCAAGCAACCCTTGATACAGCGAAAAATCGTCTATTAAACTGACGTGCAGCTGTGACGATACGTCACGGATTAAGTTCTTGATTTTCCGCCCCAACACGACGCTGTCATAATAAGCTCCATCAGCAGCTTGCACTTTTGACCCTCTTAAAATAACGGATAAAAACCGAACATCTGCCGCAGTCAGTTGAATACCCAATTGATCCGTGAACTCTTGACAAATGTTTATCATTAAAATGTACTCACTGTCACTTTCTGTTTTGTCGCTTTCCGTCAACAAAAACCCAGCTTCTGTCCGTTGAAGTGCCAGACAACTGTAGACAACCATCCCAATATAATCGCTATCGGCTAACCTTGTTTGTTCTTGATTAACCTTTTGGTCTATTAGTTGATCGACAATTTTTAAATACCGCGGTGTAAAATAACCAAGAATCTGTTCTTTTTGGCTTTTACCTTGCTGAAGAAAATACAAACTTTCAATTACTTCTTCATAGAAATGAGCCAAGATGTAACTACCCAGTGCATATCGCTTGTTAGCTTCTGTCCCATCCACTTCAATTCCTACACCTCGTGTTCGCGATAGTTCAACAGTAAACTTCTTTAGCCAGTTGGATAAATCATCTAAGTGAGCTGTTAAAGTTGCCGGGCTGATGCCCAATTGACTAGCCAATACTTGCCGTTTAAAAAATGGTCCTTCGTGTAAGAGCTTAACGAGCAACTTCAACTTTCTTTCTTCAGATGTTTCATCTGCTGGATTGACCGTTATCAAAGCTTGTATTAATCGGTAAATTTGGTCATTCGGTCCCGCGATTAAAAGCCCTTCTTCAGCTGTCCGCTCAATAGTTAAATCAAATTCCCGTAAGGTCTTCTCTATCGACTTTAAGTCTCGTTGAATTGTTCGCGCACTGACATCTAAATACGAAGACAAAGAATGAACTGTATGTTTTCTAGAAGTTCGAACAATCAATTCAATAATAGATTTCTCTCTGAACGTGATAAACATGTTTTTCACTCATTTCGCTTTTAAATGCTTTTTTAAGACTATGAAATGTAGATAGAACAAAAAGGCAGGAACTCCCGCCTTTTTATCCTACTAATTTAATTGCCGTTAATGATGGCGATTATTTCTTGAGCTGATTTTGCTTTCACTAAGCGGTCTACATTGTTTTGATCGGCACAAATCACTGCGATGCCTGATAGAATTTCTAAATGCGTTCCATCTTTTCCAGCAATACCGAAAATCATTTTTGCACTCTCTCCGTCAAAGTCTACCCCGTTTGGAACTTGAATGACAGTAAAACCTGACTTGATAACGGATTTTTTTGCATCTTCTGTGCCATGAGGAATTGCGACATTATTGCCCATATAAGTTGTGGTAATTTCTTCACGCTTTAACATTTCATCCACATATGAGGTTTCAACGTATCCCGCCTTCACTAAAGCTTGTCCCGCAAATCGAATCGCTTCTTCTTTTGAGCGAAAACGTTGTCCGATAAAAATATTTTCTTCACGCAATAAGTGATTTTCTTCTGCGTCTTGTGCAGCTACTGGCTGATTTTCTACTACTGGCTGTTGTTCATCGGTTTTATCATTTTGAAGACGGTCAATCAGCTGATCGTACTCTGGACTCGATAAAAAGTTATCGACCGATATATGATATGCATGTGGAATTTTGTTTTCTGCACGTGGTGTCAATTTTTCTTGTGTGATCACAATCTGTGAATCGGAAGGAATGGTGCTGATGGCTGTATTAGATACCGATACATTCAGACCCGCTTCTTTTACTTTTTTACGTAACAAAGAAGCACCCATTGCACTCGACCCCATACCCGCATCACAAGCAAAGACAATTTTTCGAATATTTTCTGGGAAAGTACTGCTAGTCGTTAAAGCAGATGGCGCTATTTCCCGGGAAATAGAACTTTTCTTGCCTTTCATTTGTTCCATTTTCTTTGTTGCTTCTTCGATGTCTTCATCTGTTTGTTTACTTGATTTCAAAACAATAGCTGAAATAGCGAAAGAGACAGCCGTTGCTACAAAGACTGCAGTAAAGTTAGCTAGGTAAGCCATTCCTTCAGGTGGTGTAACCGCCGCAATAGCTAAAATACTTCCTGGTGATGCAGGTGCAACTAATCCGCCGCCCATTAATACTAGTGTAAAAACACCGCTCATTCCGCCAAATACAACAGCCAACAATAGCATTGGTTTCATTAGCACATAAGGGAAATAAATCTCATGAATCCCACCGAAGAAATGAATGATCGCTGCTCCAGGTGCCGATTGTTTCGCAATCCCTTTTCCAAAAAACATAAAGCCAAGTAAAACGCCAAGTCCTGGACCTGGATTTGCTTCAAGTAAAAACAAAATCGATTTTCCAGCTTGTTGAACTTGTTCCAAACCGATTGGCGTCAACACACCATGATTGATTGCATTGTTCAAGAACAAAATTTTCGCTGGTTCAATTAAAATACTTGTCAATGGCAACAATCCGGCTTCTAGCAACCAGTCTACCCCTGAAACAAGAACGCTTGTAAAGGCGCTTACAGCGGGTCCGATACCAAGAAATGCAAAAATTGCGAGTGCACCACCCAGAATACCTGCTGAGAAGTTGTTAACCAACATTTCAAAGCCGGTCCGGATTTTCCCATCAATCAATTGGTCAAACTTCTTGATCACATACGCTCCGAGCGGTCCCATAATCATGGCACCTAAAAACATTGGCGTATCCGGAGCTCCAATAATGACACCCATTGTCGCAATAGTTCCGACTACTGCACCCCGTTGGTCGTAAATCAATCGCCCACCTGTATAGCCAATAAGAAGAGGTAGCATAAAAGTAACCATTGGTCCTACTAATTTCCCTAGTTCTTCGTTAGGAAAAAATCCTGTAGGAATAAAGAGCGCTGTGATTAATCCCCATGCAATAAAAGCTCCAATATTCGGTAAAACCATCGAGCTCAAGAAATTCCCAAACTTTTGTACCCCGACCTTCATTTTTGAATCTTTCATGTGATCCTCCCTTTCTAAAAAAGTTAGTTATGATGTTTCTTTATAATAGCTCATACATGGAAGCGCATTCAATAAGAAGGAAAGTCAACTTTGTCGGTCTTCTTACGACAAGACTATCTTTCATTGAAATCACAAAAAGCTGTCGAAAAAACGACAGCTTTTCTTCTGTTGCTATACATGTTGTGTCACTCAACGTAACTAGGTTTCCAATAATTTCAGCGACTGATTTCGATGTTCTGTAAAAAGATCATTGTCTCCATCTAACGCAATTGCCAAGTCTATCGTTTGAATAGCATCTCTATGTTTATTACTAGCGCGCAAACTATTTGCTTTGTGAAACAAGTAGTCAGTGCGTTCAGGTGACTTGTCTAGCAGTTGCTTCATCACACCAATGGCTTGTGGATGTCTGCTGAGTTCGCGTAAATAATTTGATTTATGGTATAGCAAAAAAGAATTTTCCGGATTTTCTTCTATTGCTACGTCGAATGTTTTTAATGCATCTTCTGGCTGCTGCATTAAACGGTAGCAATTTGCTATATAGAAATAAAACTGGATGTCTTCAGTGTCCAACTCTAGCCCTTTTCTGTAAGCAATGATTGCTGATTTGTAGTTTTTTGCTTCTTGCAGTATGAATCCTTTCCAGAAATGCAGATTGCCTTTCTGGTTGTCTCTTGAAAGAGCTTCTTGTGTCATCACTAACGCTTCGTCATAGTATTCTTCTTTATAGAGGACGAATAGTTTGTCTTCTAATGTTAAATCATTTACTAGCTTGTCTTCAAAAAGATGAACAACTGCTGTTTGGTCGCTTTGTTTAGCATACTCATAGGGCGTTATTCCTTGCCTGTCTTTAATATGCTTATCTGCACCCGCCTCTATCAACAGTTGAATGACTAGTGTATATAAATAGCCTCCATCTCCTAAAATCACAGCTTCGTGCAAAGCCGTCCATCCCAATCTATTTATGTGATTTACCGAAACACCTGATGCTAAGCAGTATTGAACCGTTTTTGCATATCCATTTTCGCTGGATGGCAGTAGCGCTGTTCCACTAAAACGGTTTACGCTATTCACATCTACAATTGGCCATACCATGTCCATAGTATCTAGCTTTCAAGTGCTCGCATCGTTGCTTCAAGATTTTTCAATCCAATAACCGGATCAATGTTGCCATGCGTCGTGCGAATCAGCAATTCAATCATGTTTTCTGCTCGTTGTTGTGCAGTTGGTAATAATTTAGGCAATAGCTCTTTTTCTTCTTCTAATCGAGTGAAAATACCTTTTGTTATAGGCGTGCATGCTTTCCACGGTCCGCTGTAAAACGTTTTGTCAATATGAATATGCATTTCGCGTAAAGAAGGCAGAAGAAGTTAATGTTCAGCATCGTATTTTTCTACAAAATTATTCGGCAATTCCTTAGAAATAGACTTAATTGTGCCTTCTTCAATTTCTAAATGGACGATTTCTGTTTCAGTTCCAGTGATGCGATTGCCATCTCTTTTAAAGTTTTTTCCAACCGTACGTTGATAATCCATTTATTTGGAAATCCTTTTCCAACTATCATGTTCGGTTTTTTTCTAATTAGTGTTTTACATGAACAAGAATCTTTGTTATATAATCATCTTCACTCTTTTTTACTAATCCGTCGTAAATATATTCTTCCATTATGTAATCACCAATTTTGTACTCATTGCTGTGAATTTCTGAAAATAACCTTTCATATGTAAAATCGATCGTATCTTCTGTTCCTACATGATAGCCAATTGCATGCATTCCTGTCGTTGTTTTGAAATATGATTGACCTTTCTTCTGCTTTGGCTGTTTCATGTAAAGATAACTATAATTCGTATATTCGCCTGTTAGTACTTGTTCACGCAAAGTCATTCCACCGATTTGGAAGCCTGTGTCTAAATTTTGTTCATTTAATTCACTAATGAATTCTGTGACGACCTTTGCAAAGTCGTCATCAGTTATGTCTTTTATGTTCAAACTTAAATACAAAAAAGTCTCTGGCAAAGATTGAAAGCTAATTTGTTGAAAATCGATTTTTCTCGCATCTTCTAACAAGTTGATTTTTACATCCATCATCATTTCTAACTTATCCAGTATTCTTTTTTTCATCTGAATTTTTTCTTTTTGTTTGATCATTAACGAGTGAAATAGTTCCGGTGACTTTTGTTCCATGTAGCTTTTGATTTCTTCTAAAGACATTCCAAGTTCTTTTAATAGGTAAATGACATTGAATAATTCCAATTGTCGAAACGAATAAAAGCGGTATCCTTTGTGATTACGATAAGTCGGTCTCAGTAAGCCGACTTGATCATAATAAATAATTGTTTGCTTGTTAACTTTGCATAATTTCGAAAAATCTCCTGTTGTCAAATACTTTTCAGCCATTTAAAGTCTCCTTTCTTGACTATATAGCTACTATATACTTTAAATTTTAAGTATACAAAAAGTTGAAAGGTTTTGACACGATGGTTACCGAAATTCGAACGATTACAGATTTGAATAAAAAAGAAGTATTAAATTTAAAAGTGGCGACGCAACAACAAGGATTTATCGAATCCGTTAGTCAATGTTTGCTAGATGCAGAAAGAGATACACGTTATGTGCCTTTGGCATTATATGAAGAAGATACAGTTATTGGTTTCTCGATGCAAGGAGAATTCGATGGAGAAATTTGGCTTGATCGTTATTTAATCGATGAGCGTTTTCAAGGACAAGGACTCGGACGTTACTTCCTTCGTGCGCTTGTCGATCATTTAAACGAATGCTATCCTAATCAGCCTATATATTTAAGTGTCTTTGAGCATAATACAATAGCCATCCATCTATATCAGAAATTCGGTTTTTCTTTTACAGAAAAATTCGATGAAAACGGCGAAAAAATTATGATTTATTCACATTAATGCACAAAAAAACCCAATCAGCAGCATTTGCTGCTGATTGAGGTTTTCTTTATTTAGTTTTCTAAATCGAAACGATCGGCATTCATCACTTTGTTCCATGCTTTGATGAAATCTCGAGCGAATTTTTCGTTGCTATCATTTTGTGCATACATTTCAGCAACTGCACGCAGAATTGAATTCGAACCGAACACTAAGTCAAAACGTGTGGCTGTACCAAAAGCTTCACCAGTCACCTGATTTTTACCTTCGTATTTGTTAAACTCCACTGGCGTCCAATCAATGTTCATGTCTAATAGCTTAACGAAGAAATCATTGGTTAACGCGCCGCTAGTATTAGCAAAAGTCCCTTCTTTTATGCCTTGATAGTTTGCATCCAATACACGCATGCCACCAACCAGCACAGTCATTTCTGGCGCTGTCAAGCCAAGTAATTGCGCTTTATCAAGAAGCATTTCTTCTGGACTTGTCGTGTATTCTTTTTTCTGATAGTTTCTAAATCCATCGGAAATCGGCTCCAACACATCAAAACTTTCAGCATCCGTTTGCTCTTCAAGAGCGTCTCCGCGACCTTGCGTAAATGGAACAGCCAAATACAATCCAGCAGCTTTGACAGCTTGTTCAAGCGCTACATTTCCGCCAAGTACAATCAAGTCGGCCATGCTTACTTTATTGCCAGTCGCCGCTTTAAGGTTTTCATAGACAGCGAGCACGTCAGCCAACTCTTCTGGCTCATTGACTGTCCAGTCGCGTTGTGGGGCGAATCGAATACGTGCTCCGTTAGCACCGCCGCGTTTATCTGAATTTCGGTACGTACTAGCAGAAGCCCAAGCGGTTTTAACGAGCTGTTGCGAAGTTAACTCACTTGCCCAGATTTTCTCTTTTAGCTCATCCAACTCTTCAGTCGTTAACGTATGTGTGGCCGCTGGTACTGGATCTTGCCAAACTAATACTTCTTCTGGAACTTCTGGTCCCCAATAACGAGCTACAGGTCCCATATCACGATGAAGAAGTTTAAACCAAGCACGCGTAAACGCATCAGCAAACTCATCCATGTTCTCGTAATAACGACGGGAAATTTTCTCATATGCCGGATCCATGCGAAGTGCCATGTCAGCTGTTGTCATCATTGTTTTTACTTTAATCGAAGCATCTTCTGCGTCAGGCGCCATTTGGTGTTCTGACAAATCTTTTGCAGTCCACTGGTACGCACCAGCAGGAGATTTTGTTAACTCCCATTCGTATTCAAACAATTGTTCGTAATAGCCATTGTCCCATTGTGTCGGATTAGCCGTCCACGCGCCTTCAATACCACTTGAAATCGTGTCGCGGCCTTTACCTGAACCATATGTGCTCTTCCAACCAATTCCTTGGTTTTCCATTACAGCTGCTTCTGGATCATCTCCTACTTCAGCAGGGTCTCCCGCTCCGTGTGCTTTACCAAATGTATGGCCACCTGCGATTAACGCTACTGTTTCTTCATCGTTCATTCCCATACGCGCAAAAGTTTCGCGAATGTCAACAGCGCTGCCAAGAGGATCTGGCTTGCCATTTGGTCCCTCTGGGTTAACATAAATCAAGCCCATCTGCACCGCAGCAAGAGGATTTTCCAAATCGCGTTCACCTGAATACCGATTATCTTCTAACCACTCTTTTTCGTTACCCCAATAAACGTCTTCTTCTGGTGCCCAAACGTCTTCACGGCCTGCTCCAAATCCAAACGTTTTCAGACCCATCGATTCAATCGCTACGTTACCTGCTAAGAGTAGTAAGTCAGCCCATGAAATTTTATTGCCATGTTTTTGCTTGATTGGCCATAACAAACGACGTGCTTTGTCTAGATTTACGTTATCCGGCCAGCTGTTGAGCGGCGCAAAACGCTGGTTTCCGGTGGCACCGCCTCCGCGGCCGTCTGCAGTTCGATAAGTACCTGCGTCGTGCCACGACATACGGATAAATAAACCGCCATAGTGGCCATAGTCTGCCGGCCACCAGTCTTGGCTATCCGTCATCAAGTCATGTAAATCTTGTTTTAATGCATCATAATCTAGCTTTTCAAATTCTTTTTTATAATCAAAGTCTTCTCCTAGAGGATTCGATTTCTTATCATGCTGATGGAGAATGTTGACATTCAGCATATTCGGCCACCAGTCTTTGTTTTGCGAGTTACCTGGTTTGTTCGATGTCGTAATGGCACTGTCTTTATGACCACCTGTTACTGGACATTGTGCATCTCCTGCGGCTGTATGACGCTTTTCTTCGTTATGCTCATGTGTATTGTTTTCCATCTGTTAAACCCTCCTAAGTGCTAATCAAAATAGTACATTTCTATCTAACGTCCTTATTGCCGGGTATTGTTAAAAAAATGATAGACCTTACATTAAAATTGTACTAAAGTAGCGTTCGATTAGCGAGAAACAAGCCAGTCAATCGAACAGTACTTGTTTCTTTTTGTCGATTTTAATAACTAGCACAAACTCTGTTTCTGCCTGTTCGTTTTGCCTTGTACAAACATTCATCAGCAATGCCAACGATTTGAGAAGTGTCGGCTACTGTTTCAGGATAAGTTGCTGCTCCAATCGAGATGGTGATAGTGATCGTCTCTGTAGCAGATATCTTAAACGGATGAATTTCTACGGATTTTCTAATTCGTTCCGCTATTTTCACAGCCTGTTCTTGTTGGCAATCCGGCAAAATTACAGAAAATTCCTCTCCTCCATTTCTTGAAACGATATCAAAAGAACGACTTGCACTTTTCAACACCGCACCAAGCTCGATTAAAATCTTATCACCAACAGGATGGCCATATGTATCGTTGACATGTTTGAAATGATCAATATCAATAACTAGCAATGACAGTCTTTCGTTTTTTTCAGCAGCCTCACTAATTAACGTGTTCCAAACGGTATCAAACTGGCGAACGTTATTTAAACCTGTAAGAAAGTCTGTAGTGGATTCTTCTTCATATTTCATTAAGAGGTATTGCGTTTTAAGTATATATTCAACAAAGAAAATAGCAGTAATTCCACCAATGATGGAAATTATCCAATACAACGGTATTAATATTGTCAAGATTTCTACATCTTGAATAATTGAGCTAATGATTATGCTGAATACTACGTTTGAAAATAAAATCATCACAAAGCCTTTTTTGTATGAATTCGCATCTGTATCAAATCGTTTGAAAAATTCAGAAATAAGGATAAATCCGATGATCAAAATAAGCATTAACGTAGCTGCCGCTATAGCCGATACCGTTATGCCAAATGTAAATCGCCCCATAATAATAACTAAGGCGCTAATAATACCTTGTGGAGTTCCCAGAAAAAGGATGAGCAATACGACCGGAACAAAGCGCAAATCAACAATTGTTTCTGTACTTACTTGTATAGAGAAGTACATTAGTAAAACCCCTAAAAGTCCTCCTAATAACCCATCAATTAGTACAGAAGCTGTGTAGGGCTTTTCAGTTAACTTAATTTTTCGCCGAAATTGCAAATAAACAAAAATCAACGAAATTAATACACATAAATTTACAAATACATCACTAACCAAAGTTAACAAAAATAGTTCCCTCCATAATATCCAATCGGATACCTTTCTGACCACGACGCTTTTTTGATTTTTTCTACTCCAGCAGTTCTTCCGAAATTAGCTTGAATCCTTCAATGATGGTGTCTTCTTCAACTTCAATCAAAATACATCGTTTGCCGTTGTAATTCACTTGCTTAACGTAACGTAAGTCTTGGGGATTAATCGCAATATCCGCTACTTTTGTGCTAATTTTAATGGATTTTGACGTATAACTTGGCACAATGTGGCTAGCTTTTATTTCATAGGTTTTGTCTTCAACTACTTGCTGAAAAGCTCTTTCTACTTTTTCTGTGCTAATGTCTTTCATGCCACTCGCTTTTAATACACGTTCTACTTCTCTCACATCCATCATAGGTATTTCTTCATCTTCATCATCACTTTCTGCTTCGATCAGTAACATTTGATTGATTTCATCATACACACCTGCAAGTGTTCGTGAGTTGACTTCGTCTCCAATAACGGCTTTAACAATTTCTTCAAAGACGGCTTTGTCTTCTTCAGCTGTGATGATTTCATCACCATTCAAAACCGTTTCGATAAACTGAAAATCTGGTTTATTGGCTTTGCTGGCCGCATACAAAACGCGGTTAATGTCAGCCGTATTGTCTGTAAAACTTGGGAACAAAAATCCACCTATTGGCGAAGAAAGTTTAATAACAGGATCCACTAACACATTCGATTTAAATTCTTTCTCCACAAAATCGAACACTAACGAACTTTTTGGCAACTCCGTTTGGTTCATGCTACTCAAAATAAACGGTGTCGTGTACGTCTCATCTCGGAAATCCATTTCCGACTCATCTGACTTACGCTTAGTTGTTTTAAAATAAGTCCCGCGAATAAACGTTACGACGATGTCTTTCTCATGTTGCGCATCTTGAACCATTTTCAAGGCAATTTTTTGCATATTTTCTTTCCAATCTGTAACTTGGCCGGCTTCAAGTCCCTCGTATAACAAGTGTTGCGTATGGTCTGTTTGCCCTTCTTCTTGCGGCTGGAATTTCACTTCAAAGAGCTTAATGTCCAACTTACCTCCTAATACTTTTTTGAAGTTAGCAAGAAACAACTCTTGTTGTTCTCGGTCTAATAAAGAAAACGCACGAATTTCTTCGTGGTAAATTTCACTACTTTCTTGTTGAATGTATACATTGTAGATATCTGTAATTTTTAATAACTCCGTATCCAATTTAAATCGCTTGCGAATATCCGCTATATCTTTTTTGTTCATCTGTCATTCCCACTCCTCGGTCAATAAAATCACGGTCAAGCAAAAAAGCGTATCAAAGCAAGATTTTAGCTTTTGATACGCTTTTAGTATAACAAGAATGGCGTTGAGTCATCGAATACAATCATCTCTTTTAATAAACAAATTTTAAGATTGCTGTTTTGCTTTAAACGAACGCTGATGAAGTTCACGCATCTGCTCTGCCAACTCAAGCGCGGGACCATCGACTACTGTATCCTTAATGACCTCTTCAATAGCCAAACTTCGCACACGCGATGACGACGTCGCACCCATTGCACTCAACCATTCGGCTGTTTGCTTTGATGAACTGGCATAGACGATTCTTCCTAGACCTACCAAACCGTGAGCTGCTGCACACATCGGACAGTGTTCGCCTGATGTATAAACCGTTGCTTTGCTTCGTTCTTCAAGTGGCACGTTAGTTGCTGCCCAACGCGCAATCGCAAACTCAGGGTGCTGGGTATGGTCGCCTCCTGCTACGTGGTTATGGTCTTCAAAAAGAACAGTGCCACCCGCTGAAACGAGAATAGACCCGTACGGCTCGTCTCCTTTTTCAAGTGCTGTTTCAGCTAATTCTACGCAACGTCGTAAATAAGTTAAATCCTTTTCATTCATCATGTTTACGCCTCCTTTTGTTTGTCTCAAGTTAACTAGAAATTCCGATCGATGCGTTTTCATATTGCGCATCTGTTAATGCTTTAACAATAAAATGCGCAACATCCGCACGCGAAATGGACTTTGCTTTTTCGGGAACGCCTGTCGTAGCTTCTTTATACTGCCCGGTAAACTCACCATTTGTTAATCCCATCGGTCGAACAATGGTAAAGGTCAGCCCATGTTTTTGAATCAAATCGGTAGCCTCTCGGTGATCGATTAGCGGGTTTTTCAACATCTTCATGATTAGCTTTCCACTCACACCAGTGAGTTCACCATGAACACCTGCAGATGCCGTGTAGACGATGCGTTTCACACTTTGCTCTTCCATGCCTATGACAATATTTTTTGTCATTTCTTGAAGTTCTGTTGATGGTTTCATTCCTTGATTAGAGCCTAAACACGAAACAACTGCATCATGCCCGGCAATAGCTGCTGAAACTGCCGCTGTATTAAAAGCATCTCCTTGAACAACTGTTAAATTTTCGTGTGTCACTTCTAGTTTTGATGGTGTCCGTACAAACGCCGTGACCTCAAATCCACTTTCGACTGCTTGCTTGACAACCGATTGACCTACACCACCCGTTGCACCAAATACGATGATTTTCATTTTTTCACCTTACTTTCTTATAATTGGTATACTTTGTTTTGGTTTGAAAATCAATCTATCTTACCTATTTGACAAAAGCCGAAAACGTCCATTGCGACGGACGCTTTCCGCGAGCACGGCCTCAGCCGGTTGCCGTACCCGTAGGAGTCGCCGTCTCCATTCCCATCAGCTATTTTAAACAGACGGAGAAAAGGTAATCTTTTTCTCCGCCTACTTTGTTTTAGAGGCTTATGGGATAGCTTCTAACTCGAAGCGCATGATCCTTATAAAATGTGAAGAAAATAACGTCAACCAAACTTACTTAAGCCGTTCTGAAATAATTTTTACTGCCTTCACAAATTCTTTAACAAATTCTTCACGGTTAACGCTATGAAGAACATGCACGTTCGCTGTCTTACCTGAACGATTCGTATAGTCAACTATTGTTGCACCTGCAGCTAGGCCTTCTAACGCTACTTCTACATAGCAATCCTGGCCTTCAAATAATTCGGGTCTCAATAAATACATAACGGCACAAACATCGTGGAAATGTAACACTTGATCATAGTTTTCTTCATGAAACGGTGTTCGCTTCATAACTTCCAAATAATAAGTCACAAGATGATATGCTTTTTCTGCAAATTCTGTTCCAATCGCCAATATACTCTTGGCTTCATCAATTGTGACAAACGCTTTATGGGTAACGTCTAATCCGCTCATCACAACTGGTATACCTGAACGAAACACAATTTCTACTGCATGCGGATCCACATACGCATTAAATTCCGCGCTAGGCGACATATTGCCACCTACTGCTGCTCCGCCCATCCAAGAAATCCGCTCGATTTTTGGTTTTACTTCAGGGTGTGCCAGTAACAACGCTGCTACATTTGTTAAAGGTCCAGTTGCGACAATGGTCATTTTCTCATCACTCGCCATAATTGTTTCCAGCATGGCTGTGACAGCTGGTCGTTTACTCACTGGTAAGGTTGGTGCTGGAAATTGTACATTGCCAAAGCCACTTTCTCCGTGAATATCTTCTGCCACTTGGAGTTCACGGAAGATTGGCTGTTCCAATCCACGTGCAATTTCAACATTTGCTCCGATATAACTTAAAAAAGAACGAGCGTTGTAATTTGTTTTGTCTTGAGAGATATTTCCCGAACACGTGCTAACAAGTCGAACGTCGAACGCTTGTTCATTCGCAAATGCTAAAGTTAGCATCATCGCATCGTCGATTCCTGGGTCTGTATCGATAATAATTGGTAATTTAGTCATTACATGAACCACCTTTTTGAGATTTCGGATTATGTCTTAGCACCACCAACATTACCTTAAATATGAGTTTTAATAAAGTTCATCGAAATGCATCAAAGAACGTAATTATCCTATAAATAAAAAACGGATATACACAATCGTTATATCCGTTTCTCTCTTATTCTTCTAACAGTTTAATCATCGCGGTATAGCCTTTTTCCTTTGCATAATCGAGTGCTGTTTTACCTGAGTGGTCACGAAGCTCTTTGTTGGCATTAAATGTGAGCAATTCTTGTACAATTTGCTGATAGATTTCTGAGCCATCCGTTAAGGCGACTGCTTCAATCAATGCCGTATAGCCAAAATTATTTTGATGATCCATATCTACTTGACCGTCTTCTAACAGTAGCTTGACATTGGGTAAATGTCCTTTTTCAGCAGCCGGTATTAATGCATTGCCGCCATAGCGATTTACAATCTTTTGATTGGGTTCTGATTGCTCAATCATGTACGTTAAAATCTCCGTTTTTCCTTGTGCACCGGCATAAAGATAAGTACTATCTTGCATCTCGTCTTGTTGATTGATGTCAGCTCCTGCGTCAATTAACAGTTTTGCGATCTCGATTTGGTTGTCATGTGTCGCAATTAATAGCGGCGTTTCTTTTTTCGAATTGGTTTCGTTTAGTGGGTAAGATGGATCCTGCAAAATTTCCTGGACTTTTTTTACCTCGTTGTTTTCGACTGCTTGAATCAGTCTGCCTGCTTGTTGCTTCATATGATTTTCCCCTTCCTGACTGCATCCGGTGACTAGTAAGAATATACTTGCGACAAGGCCTATAAAACGGCTCATGCAAAAACTCCTTCCGTGATTCGGATGCGCGATCCAAAACTTGAAAACAGCAAAGCACTATTTAAGTAGTCTTTGCTTTATACTAATCTTACTTACTAAAGGGGGCAGACACAATGTCTGACATGGCAAACGATTTTAAAGAAGCCTTAATCGTCAAAGTAAAATGCCTATCTACGAGTTCGTTGTACTTGATAAAGTACATGACGATTGTTTTGGTGCCGCTGTACATCGTTTACTTAGTGCTGAATTAAGGCATATAAAAAAAGGCGCGTCCGTTTCGAGCGGAATCGTCTTTTTTTACATCGACTTTGGAACGAGAACATCGAAAGGTGTTACTTATGATAAATGCTACTCATCTATTTTTCGCAACAGGAAAGTGTTTAATGTTTTTCTTTCCCCATTCATCCATCAGTAAAACGATTGAGATAAGGCTTTCTCCTAAAGTGGTTAATGAATATTCTACTTTCGATGGGACTTCCGCAAATACTTTCCGTGGACAATCCCATCCTCAACTATATAAATGAAAAACACCTGCCTCGGACTTCTTTGTAAGAAGAAAAAGGCAGGTGTTTTCTAAATCTAATTGTAATACAGGTTCTCGGTTGGATAGACCGGATCGTTGGTGATATCGATTCCAAGCTTTTTAAAAGTCTGTTCGTTTTCTCTATTCAATATGACCGTAGAATGAGCTTGAGTGTCTTTTAAATTTGGCAATTGCTTATAAGCCAGCTCAGAAGTAGGATTGGTGACCGCACTGATTGCCAGTGCAATGAGCACTTCATTGGCGCTTAATGTTGGGACACGGCTATTCAAGTCATCCGTTTTCAACCGTTGAATCGTCTGTAAAATCATCGGCGATAACAAATTAATTTCATCGGAAATATTGGTCAATTTCTTCAATCCATTTAAAATCGCGGCTGCCGAAGCATCCATCAAAGTTGTCGTTCGACCGGTGATTATCTCACCATTCGGCAGTTCTATCGCAATTACGGCTTGTAGATTCGTGCTGTCAATCTGCTCTTGGATTGCTTTCGCATAATTACGGGCCGGCAATACAGGTGTCCGATCCTCTTTCTTTAAATCGGTCTCTTCCAGAATCACTTGCATGTGGCTTACACTGTCTTCATCGGCAAGCCCTTTTTTATAGTCATTCTCTACGACGAAACTGCGCCGAATGATTTCCTGCTTGGCAGCTTCCTGGACAACCCCATCGTCAGTGATGCCTGATTTCAGACGATTGACCCCCATATCAGTTGGTGAGCTGTAAACAGATGCTTTACCGGTAATCCTTTCGATGATCCGTTTGATGACAGGAAACGTTTCAATATCACGATTGTAATTGATCGCTACTTTTCCATATGCTTCATAGTGATAATTATCAATCATATTTACGTCTTTCAAATCGACGGTAGCCGCTTCATAAGCAATGTTTACCGGGTGCTTTAACGGCAAATTCCAAACCGGAAACGTCTCAAACTTGGCATAGCCGACTTCATTTCCAAGTTTATTCTCATGGTACATTTGGTTAAGACAGGTGGCCAGCTTTCCGCTACCTGGGCCTGGGCCCGTTACTACCACGATTGGCTTTGTCGTTTTAATATAAGGGTTTGTCGCAAATCCTTCTTCCCTAAGGACCGCGTCCACGTTTGTCGGATAACCTTCGATTTCACGGTGAATACAGACGCTAATTCCGCTTCTCTCAAGCTTAGTCATAAATACTTTGACTGTTGGTTGCCCTTGATAACGAGTGATTAAGACGCTGTTGACAGAAATGCCATATGCCCGATATTCATCAATTAAGCGCAAGACATCTTGGTCATAAGTGATGCCGTAATCTTCACGAACTTTGTTCCGTTCGATGTCTCCAGCGTAGACACAGATGATGATTTCCGCCTTGTCTTTCAGTGTATGCAATAGTTTGATTTTGGCATCTTCATCAAACCCAGGCAAGACACGCTTGGCATGTTTGTCGCCTATCAATTTTCCGCCAAATTCCAAATAAAGTTTATCGTACTGCTGCACCCGTTCTAGGATGTAGGCTGATTGTTCTTGCAAATATTTCTCCGAATCAAATCCAATTTTTTTCATTAATTTTGGTCCCGCTTTCTTTGCTTCAAACTTTCTCTTAACGCAATCGATAAAAACGCCTTAAGAGAAAATTTCAGCTAAAATTCATCTTCTATCATTATATAGCTTTTTAAAAAAAGAGAAAGGAAAATTGCCTCGGTCCGTTCGATGATTGAGTGATTTAATAAGCGCAGTAATAACTGATCATCCATGTATTCAAACAAAATAACGAAATTTAGATTCGTATTTAGCAAATCCAAATAGCCAAAACTTTATTTCCTTTTGATAGTTTTCAATAACTGAATTGTTTTTAGCGTTTGGTAATGATAGAAACCTCACTTACTTATGGTAAGGCTCACCGCATCCAGACTAAATGAGGTTTTCTAATCTTCTTACATTAATAGAAATGAACTGTATAGTCTTTTTTTTTAGAAATTTGAAGAACTAAGCTACATCTAAATATTGTTTAATTAAATGTCGCAATCTATATTTAAATAGTTCATCTGGATAATTATCAATTTCTTGATTAAAATATTTACTTGCATCCTCTGTAATGGATTCTTCTCTCCCATAATCTATTTCTTGAATACATTTAAATAGTTCATGACAATAAGTCCAGTGGAAATGTGTTATTTCTCCTAGTGGCAAAGGCAGAAACCATTTATTATTTTTCATTTCTCTTATTACATTTTCTCTCTCTTTACTATTATCATTTTTTAATTCATGAATGAGTTTTTTGAACTCCGTTACTATTTCTAAATCATTAGGAGTAAAGTTTTGTTTATTAGTATTTTCGATCATTACTTTCAGAAGATTATTTCTGTAATCACTCTTTATAGTGGTTTGTAGCTTTAATATAACTTCGTTTATAAAACTAGATTCTCTTCTCACAAAATTATCAAAATAAATATCGTCATAATTATTATTGAAATCTTTATTCTTCTTCATCCATTCAACAGCTTCATCCACACTATAATTAAAATCCAAATTTGTTTTTTCGGTTATACTGGCTAACTCGTCTAACCGTTGCAGGAAATTTTTTATAGATATATCGGGATCAAGATTTTCAATGAATGTCGAAAAATGATTGACTTCTTTTATAATTTGTTCCTCTGACATGAATAAAGGAAGGGTTGATTCTAAATATGTATCCACTTGTTTGACTAATTCCTTAAATTGAGCTCTGGAAAAATCACCTGTTAAGAACCATTCTAAAATAACTGGTATGAGATTATGCATCATACTATTATTTAAATTTTTCTTTATTATAGAATGCCATATATAATTCGAAAGTTCTTTCGAATTGTTTGCATCATTATTTTCTTCCTCTTCTTCCCCCGGGTGATTCATTTTACATTTATGATCTACTACAAATAAAACTACAGAAAAACAGATCTTGTAAATATCTTCTTTATTAAATTTATCGGTAAACTCATTATTAGGTATTTCGTGAATTACTTCTTTTATAAATAAATCTGCTTTTTCTAAAGTACGTAAATTTTTAAATTCATTATCTTGATAAATCTCTTTAACTATAGGCCAAATTTGATCGCCCATTATTTTTTCAGGGGCATCTTTTGAATGAGTAGTAATTTTATAAATACGGTCTATAGACTTTTCAGCGTATTCTTCAAATATAATTTTTTCCTGGTTTGAAAAATTATCAGACGAAGCTACTAAAATAGTTTTAATTCCCTTATTTTTTGTAATAGAATCTATAAATCCAAATATTTCTTTAATATCGAAATCATCATTTTTCCTTTCTAAATCATCGATAATAATTGTTATATCGGATTTGCTCTCCAATTGTTTTTGGATGTCTATAAATATATCGGAGATTAAAGGTATGGAAATGTTGAATCCGAAGTGCGAAAAATTAATATTCTCCATATTATTTAACAACTTTTTTAATTTAACTTCATATTTGGACAGCAATAGATAATATAACTCTTGGTAAAACACATCAATATTTCTTTTTCCAAATAATGAAACGTAGTAATAGTTTTCTTTGCCTTTTATAGAATCTCTTGTATATTTTGTTTTCCCAATACCCCATGTTCCATCAAATAATATTCTTCGATAGGGCAAATCATCAAGTTTGTCTATGACATCCATAATTTTGGCAGCTTCCATTAGTACACCTTCTTCTTAGAATTTAATTTCGAGAAAATAAAAAACCAAAGTGATTGTTGGATATGGAAGTAAAGACAATCGAGGATTAATGATTCGCAACAAAAACTTTTCTATCTTCATATATTTAATGTTCCTTCGATTATAACAATTGCAAATGCTCATCTGAAATCTACTTTCGGTGATATTCATACTAATTTTCTCAAAATAACCACACCTACTTATGATACGGTTCTCCCTTCATAATCCGAAACGCCCGATATACTTGCTCCACCAAAATCAGCTTCATCAATTGATGAGGAAATGTCATCTTCGAAAATGACAACTTTTCATCCGCCCGCTTTAACACCTCATCATGTAACCCAAGCGATCCGCCAATCACAAAGACAATTTTGCTGCGGCCATACGTCATTAACGATTCGATGTCTTTTGCGAGCTGCTCTGAAGTTTTCATTTTCCCATCAATGGCTAAGGCAATGACGTACGCGTCAGCGGAAATTTTGGCTAAAATTCGGTCGGCTTCTTTCTTTTTGACAATTTCCATATCTGCATCGCTTAATTGTTCGGGTGCTTTTTCATCCGCTACTTCGATTTCAGTTATTTTTGAATAGCTTCCAAGTCGTTTTGTGTATTCTTCGATTCCAGATTTTAAATATTTTTCTTTCAACTTTCCTACACTGATAATTGAGATATTCACAACTTATCCCCCTTCACATTAAATTTACAAACAAGTTATGCACAATAGTTATGCACATACTCACAAGCTCTAACTACATCTTGTGCTCACTTATGCACTTGCCACAAGATACGTTGCAGCTTCTTTACAGTAGTGACAAGTTGTGGACAACTTTTCTGTTTCTAATAATTCTGTTAGAATAGGATAGTTTTTTGTCTCTGCAACGAATATGTCTAATGCATGCTCTACATGGGTTTTGCAGCATTTTATCTCCATTATTTCCACCTCTTTCGATTTCCGAATATTCCACATAGTTATACACATTTCAATCACCTTTATCCACACCCTATTTTAACAGACCTAAAGAGTTCCGGATAGCGGAGCTTTTATCGTCTTGTGGATTGTTGACAATGTCTTTACATTTAAAAAGTTATCCACATTTCTTTTTCATCTTTCTGAACGCTCTTTGTTCTCCTCCACATTTCATCCCTTGAAATTTGAATAGTATTTGTTCAAGACAATGGCAAAGCAGAAAGTAGCGACGCTGCGTAAACGTTAGCTAGACAAATAAACCCTTCATAGGTTAAACCCTCTCTATTAAAACAAGATTCATGTCTCTTTAAATGGCGTGTGCTTAGATTTCCTTTGGTTATACAAATGTTATATACTGATTTCACATACTTATCACTTTACTTTGATATTTGGAGGAGATCTTATGATGTTCGAAAACAACGTAGTGATTGTTAATGGTGGAACGGATGGCATTGGTAAAGAAGTGGTCTACTTCTTTTGTAAAGAAGGGGCTACTGTTCACTTTACTGGAAGAGATCGTGACAAAGGCTCTCAAGTAGAGAGTGACTGCAACGGCAAAGCTCATTTTTATCAAGTCCATAACGAAAACGTGGATGAAATCGAAAAATTTTTTAAAACACTTGAAACTAACGAACATCATGTTGATATTCTATTCAACAATGCCGGTATTTTGTCTACAGGAATGGGGCCTTTGTCTCGAGTAAAGCTAAATGACTGGAATTACTTAATCGCGGTCAATCAAACAGCTGTTTTCCTCTACATGAAATATTCTTTACTCGTAATGAGTAAGCAACGAAATGGAGTCATTATTAACAATGCAGCCATCCTTGGAAACGACAAGGTTAATCCGATGCTACCCGCTTATAGCGGGACAAAAGCAGCCGTTGTCGCGATGACTCAAAGCACGGCACTTCGCTTTGCTAACCTGGGAATCCGCGTCAATTGCATATCTCCTGGCCCTACAGAAACCGATCTATCCATTAATGCATATGGTGGAAAAGAGAATTATGAAAAGCAATCTAAAGGACACCCTAGAGGAAGTTACGGGAAAACCAGTGAAATTGCAGAAGTTGTTTTGTTCTTAGCTTCAGACAAAGCATCTTATATAAACGGTGCGGAAATAGTCGTAGACGGTGGCTACTCATTAAAGTAAGGGGTTTTCTTGCATTTTGTATTAGCGAAAGCGCGTCCACAGGCATATAAAGCGATGGATTCCAATAAAAAAACTGCAGACCTCAAATAAATCGAGTTTGTCTACAGTTTAAAACCTGCATAGAAGCTTCTATGCAGGTTTTCTATTTTATAAAGCTGAATTATCAACTAGCTCTAATTCAAATTCCATCAGTTCTCCGTTGCGATAAGCGCTAACTTTCAATAGATCTCCGATTTTCTTTTCATTATACAAATGCTGACGCAACTCAATGATATCTGCTATGGCAACTCCGTCCATCTCCACAATGACATCAAACTGTTCCATGCCGGCAGCTTCTGCTGCAGAGCCTTCTACTACAGAATTCACCACAACGCCCTCTGTGACGTCTTCAGGAAGCTTTAATGTCTCTTGACGATAGACTTGAGGCACTTGAGCTAAATCAAGCAACGTAACACCCATTGATGGCCGAATCATCTCGCCTTTCTCTTCGAGCGAATTAATAACCGGTATCGCTGAATTGATTGGAATGGAAAAGCCGATTCCTTCTACTGATGATGTTGCGATTTTCATTGAATTGATGCCGATCAACTGTCCAGCCAGATTAACCAACGCACCGCCGCTATTCCCCGGATTAATGGCAGCATCTGTTTGAAGTACTTCTGCCTGCCAGTCTTCTTGACCATCACCGTTCAAATCCACTGGAACCGCACGATCTTTTCCTGAAACGACACCTGTTGTCACCGATCCTGAAAAATCGAGTCCTAATGGATTACCAATCGCGATAACCGCCTCGCCTTGTTTCAACGCATCCGAATCTCCAAATTGAGCAACCGCCTGTACCTTCGCTCCATCCATTTCCAGAACAGCAAGGTCCGTCCAAATATCGCTACCGACTACTGTCGCCTCGACTTTTGAACCGTCTGACAAAGTGACTTCTACTCCCGTCGCACCATCGATTACATGATGGTTCGTCACAACATATGCTTTGCCGTTATCATTTTTATAAATGACACCAGAGCCTGTTCCAACAGCTTGCTCTTGTTGAGGTGCTTGAGACCAAAAATCTCCAGCCGATTGCAAATTGGTAACGCCCACTACCGCATCCGCTGCTATCTCAACCGCTTCTGTCACATCAGTCGTAATATCAACCGAAACCGCTTCTGAACGCCCTTCCGCTTCCTGCTGAACAATCTGTGTCTCACTACTACTATCCGGTCTCAATTCTGGCATCGAATAAAACAATAACCATACCAACAATGCACCTACTACCACTCCGCCTAAACCTGCAGCAAACGCACCTAAACGACTAGGTCTCTGCCTACCGTTCGGTGTTTGATTGTAATAACCCACCGCACTCATCCTTCCTTTATCTTCTCTATCTATTTACCCCGTTTGAACAATTTATAAGACCTTTATCATTTTAGTTTAAAAATTTCACGTGACCAAAGCAAGTCGGAAAACTTGGTTCCTCCCTACTCATCGTTTATAGAACATCCTCTAGCTGCTTGGAGTGTAAGCGCTCGACTCCTGCGGGAATAGTGCTAGCCGGAGCCACTGGACTGAGCAAAGCGAGGGAAGCGGCAGAGGCTGCACCCGCGGAAAGCGAGCGCTGGAACGGAAAGCTTGCTTACAAATTTCAATGTACAACAAAAAAAGCCATCCGAAAGTCACTTTCATGACCTTTGAACAGCTCTTCTCTTATACAACAATCAATTTAGTCGGTATATTGGCATCGGTATCAAACAGATTCACGTACTCTCCCGTAATAATCCCTTTTGACTGCAGAGTTTGCTCCACACTCATACGTGCAAGATCTTTCATATTATTGTCTTTACTCAAATGCGAAAGATAAATACGTGTAGGCTTTTCAGCAAGGACTTCGCTCATCGCGACCGCTGCATCTTCATTTGATACATGCCCCACATCACTCAAAATCCGACGCTTAATCGACCATGGATAACGCCCCATCTGCAACATTCCAACATCATGATTGCTTTCAAACACATACGAATCTGACGCTTGAATGATGCCTTTCATCCGGTCGCTGACATAGCCCGTATCTGTAATCAATGATAGCTTCCGACCACCCGCATGAAACACATAAAACATCGGATCTGCCGCATCATGCGATACCGCAAACGATTCAATATCCATCGACCCAAAAGTTTTGACGGTATCCATGTCAAAATGGAACCGCTGTTCTACAGGAACCGCTCCAATTAACCCATCCATGGCTGTCCATGTTTTTGCATTCGCATAAATCGGTACCTTATGTTTACGCGCCACAATGCCAAGTCCTTTAATGTGATCGCTATGTTCATGCGTCACCAAAATACCATCCAAATCACTCATTTTTTTGCCAATTGCAGCAAACAGCTCTTCCATCTTGCGACCACTGAGTCCTGCATCAACTAAAAAAGAATGTTCGCCGTTCTCGATATAGGTAGCATTACCGCTTGAACCACTAGCTAATACACTGAATTGCATAGTAAAAATCTCCTTACTCTACTTCCTCTAGTTGTTTATTTAATTCGATGACACCATCTTTTACTGCATTGACAAAATAATCTTCTCGTTCGCCACCAGACAGTTCTGCTCGAACATGCCAAGTCGGCACAAACATTTGTCGCTCTTTTGATACTTGCACATGAACAGAATAACCCAGTTCGGTTTTCAAAATTTTCGTGCCGGGTTCTAGCATATTTTTTTGGTACAGCGTATGAATAGCTGTAACTGCTGTCACTAAGCTTTTGGGCTCTTGATTTTCAATAATATCCGTGAACATCGTTTGCTCATAGCGCACGATTTCTCCTTCATTATTCCAGTAAACCGTCACTTTTCCATCATCACTAAAATAAAGAATATCACTATCCAAGGTTTGAAAAAAGACAGCTTTGTTTAAGTCTTTATCGATTTCCCATAGTTCATACGAAAAACCTTCGTAAATATGCTCTTCAAGAAAGGCCGTTGCTCCTTCGTCACTTTCGATATTTTTTTCAGATACAATGGGTTTTTCATAAGCAACATGCAGTTTTTTACCCTCTTGAATGTTTACTTGTACATTTTCTTTAGGTGCTTCTTTTGCAGTGAAGATTTTCGTTTCTCCACGAATATAGGGCATCCCTTCACTATTTTCAGGAAGATTCGAATACGTGATTTTATCAGCTTGTAACTTCTCATCTACTGAGGATTCTGAAAGCACTTCTACGCTTTTCGCTTCTGTATAACGATCCAAATACAAGGAATACAAAAAGACATTTAAAATAGAAAAGACAATAATAAAGATGGTCTTGGTTTTATTCCAATCCAAGTTTTCGCCCTCCTGTCAATTCAATGGGTAGCTCTGTCCAAATACCATTTGTTTTGTAATACCAAACCGGATCAAATGTAGCTAGAACGACATCAGTGCTTTCCCCTTCACTTCTCGTCAAATAATAAACCGGTGCAATATCAGTTATAGCAGATCGCTCTTGTTTATCTAATTGCCCAAGAGCTTTTAATACCTCTTCTCCTGAAGACAGTACAGTCATTCTGTTTTCCGTTGCTTCAGATTCTAATTGATAGGCTGGGCGAATGTAGCTGTAGACTTGCTCGAGTCCCGAATCTATTCCCCAAATAACTTCAAGGCTTGTTGTCGTGAAATTGCTAAAAACCGGTAAATTTTCTACATATAATTGATACTCAACTTGCTGGTTTACTGAATTCATGCCTGCGTAGAAATACGGATCGGTCCAACCACCATGTGCATTTACATAACTAAGAGAATCAAATAACAAGTCTGACGGAATTGCAGGATCAGTTGTTTCCGCTTTTGGCTGAATGTAACTGATGCTCTTCTTATTTTCGTTTTCTCTCATCAATGCCCCAGTATCGTCTGTATACTCTTCAGTTAATAAATCAGCAGATAATGTTAGTGATGGACTATCTAACAATGCCTCAGCAAGCTTTTTCGAAGAGATTTTCGATAACAAATAAACAAAACTTTCTTTTGCAACTTGTCCTTCTTGCACATAGATAGGCAACGTACCAATTGTTTCATCTGTCACATATGTCTCATAATCCACAGCTTGAGCTGCGATATCTGTTTGAAACTGATCCAAGTCTTTTATAAGGATATCTGCTCTATGGATCTTACCCGAGACTGTATTGATAAAATACAGCGACGGACGATCATTCGCGGGTGCTTCCCATTCGATAATCAATCGGTCAAATGACGATTCTGGAATTGTTGAATTCGTAATCGTATTCATCGAATCAAATACGGGTAACGGTACTAGTCCAGGATAATAGACTACTGCCCTGTTTGAACTATGCATATACGATTTAATCGTTCCAGGAGTGGCTTCATCTTGAACCAATCTGATATTTTGAATTTGCCACTTCTGTAACTCGTCTACGAGTACTTCAATATGATCTTGATCAGTCGTTCCTGTAACGACTTCTTCTGTGTGAAATAGAAGTTTTACCGGTCGAACGATTTCTTCAGTGTTCTTAGTTTCAGATATAGGCTCATCCACTGTCGTTGATGGCTCAATTGTTTCATGTGTAGGGGTGAAAGTCCAAATCGTAAAGGTTAATGCCAAACTAAGCAGAATCAGCAAAAATAATGCAATCGACTTAATATGCTCTACATATTTCAATCCCACTCACCCCCGTCGTCTTCTTCAAATGGCAACGTAAAGAAAACACTCGTTCCTTTTCCAAACTTACTTTCTGCCCAAATGACGCCTCCATGAGCATTAATCATTTCTTTTGAAATGGCTAAGCCTAATCCGGTCCCTCCCATTTCACGTGATCTCGCACGATCGACACGGTAAAAACGATCAAAAATACGATCGACATTTTCTTTTGGAATTCCCATACCTTGATCGCTAATTTGAATCAATAAGAAGCCTTCTTCTACAGTCATGTCAAACCGGACTTTTCCACCTTCTGGCGAATACTTCAACGCATTTGAAATGATGTTATCAATTACTTGCGTTAGTTTATCCGGATCAATTTCAACAAAGTACTGCTGTTTAGGCAAATGACGCTCAAAAATCACCTTATGTGATTTCGCCATTTCAAAACGATCAATAATACGATTAAAGAAAACATTAAATTCAACCATTTCTTTGCTCAATTCAGTTTCACTAGAATCCATATTTGATAGTTTTAACAAATCATTAACCAACCGAATCATCCGCTCGGTTTCCGTTTGTGTAACGTTCAAAAAGTTTGGCGCTAAGTCCGGATCTTGCCATGCACCATCAGCTAATGCCTCTAAATAACTACGCATTGTAGTTAATGGCGTGCGCAATTCATGAGATACATTGGCTACGAATTCACGACGTTCAATGTCAATTTTTTCTTGTTCGGTGTTGTCATGTAACACAGCAATCAATCCATTAACAAAGCCTGTTTCTTTTTGAATAACTGAAAAAGTCGTTCGTAGCAATGTACTTTGCTCATACGAACTCAAATTAAGTGTTATCGCTTCTTTCATATCAATCAAATCTTCGAATGTATATTCTTCGTCCAATCCTAATACGCTCGTCACTGGCTGGTTAATGACCGTTTCACGTGAAACATTTAGCAAGTAAAGCGCTGGGTCGTTAATCAAAATAACTCGTCCGCGTCTATCTGTTGATAATACACCGTCTGTCATGTTCGAAAGAACTGAAGCTAATTTACGCCGTTCACTTTCTGTAGACTGCTGCGATTCTTGTAGCCTATTTGTTAAATGGTTGAACGCACGAGCAAGCTGACCAATTTCATCATCACTATATACTCTTACTTTGCGTGAAAAATTCCCTTTTGCCATTGCTTGCGCTTGTTTTCGCATATCAGCAATTGGACGAGAAATTGTTTGAGCAACTAAAATCCCTAATATTGCCGTGATCACTAAAGAAATAGCTGTACCTACAGCAAGTATAGAGTTGATATCATCCATTTGGTCATAGACATTTTCAATTTCTGCTTCTACGTATAATGTACCGAGCAACTTGCCGCCCGCTCCGACAATTGGCAACGTCCTCACCCAAATTCGCTCTTCGCTTTCTGGGTCGACATATGTTTGCTCAAGAGGAACTTCCCCAATAACGGATTGCCGTACTAAATCATTTGTAGAACGCTGGCCCACTAAAATTTGGTTTTCAATAACAGAAGTTGCCAAAATGCTATACCGTGTGTTTATCACACGAATTTCACTAATATCATCTGATTTAAACCCGTACAATACAGTGCGCAATGTTTGTTCAAGCGTTAAACTTTCTTCTGTCCGCTCTTTGATCATTTCTTCTCGCACACTAAATTCGATAATTTCCATCCGGTCTTCAATAGAGCTTTCAAAGTTCCCTTTTAAGGTTTCTTCCAATTGTTGAGCAAAATACAAACCAATAATTTGCATCGCCAGTAAAATCAACAAAATATAAATCAATACAAATTTCACGTGAATCGACTTTAAAAAATTAACTTTTGACATTTAGCTACTCCTGTTCAGGGTTTCGTAAATAATAACCTACACCACGACGTGTCACAATCCAGGCTGGGTGACTTGGGTTATCTTCGATTTTCTCGCGTAAGCGTCGTACGGTAACATCCACTGTCCGAACGTCACCAAAATAATCATACCCCCATACCGTCTGTAGCAAATGCTCACGTGTCATTACTTGTCCGATATGCTTGCCTAGATAATGAAGTAACTCAAATTCACGATGAGTCAATTCAATGGTTTCTTCACGTTTTAGTACAAGATAAGCATCTGGTTGAATCGTCAATGCCCCTACTTGGATATCATTCGAGTTTTGGCCTTCATCTTCAGCAGGCACAATGTTTTGGCGACGTAAATTCGCTTTAACACGCGCAATCAATTCACGCGTCGAAAAAGGCTTTGTCACATAATCATCTGCCCCTAATTCCAGTCCCAATACTTTATCGATCTCCGAATCTTTTGCTGTTAGCATAATAATTGGAAAATCAAATTTCTTGCGAATTTCGCGGCATACTTCCATGCCATCACGATTCGGCAACATGATATCCAATAACATCAAGTCTGGTTGGATTTCTTCCGCAATTTTGATCGCTTCATCTCCATCATACGCACACACAACATTAAAGCCTTCTTTTTTTAAGTTAAATTGTAAAATATCTGCAATTGGTTTCTCATCATCTACAACTAATATCGTTTTACTCATCATTTTCTCCCCTTTTCTGTCTCGTCTATCCCTTTTATTCATACCGGTGCAACTTCTTTACTACCCTTTACTTTATCATTGTTTACGCTATTCCGCATCTATCAATAGCTAAACGTTGCACTACCTTGGTAGTGCAAAAATAGAGTATCAGCCTGAAAACAACAAAAAAACAGCCCCCAAAGGCGACTGCTTTCTTAGTACTGTTCGTTGTCTTATTGATATCTAATTGATTGCGACTAGTTCATTTAGAAAGAAGAGCAAAAAACAATAATTTCTTCCATCCTACTCAACATTATCTCCAAACACTTGTCACAATGTTTGTTTGGTTACGGTCAGGACCGACAGAGAAAATTGAAATTTGAACGCCTGTTAATTGTGCAATGCGCTCCAAATAATGACGTGCATTGTCAGGAAGTTCGTCTAGTGATTTGCAGCTAGTTACATCTTCAGACCAACCTGGAAGCTCTTCGTAAACAGGCTCGCATTCAGCAAGCATACGCAAATTTGCTGGATATTCTGTAATTAGTTCTCCGTTATGACGGTAAGCGGTACAAATTTTCACCGTATCAAGACCGGTCAAAACATCAATCGAGTTAACTGTTAAGTCTGTTAATCCACTAACACGTCTTGCGTGGCGAACAACCACACTGTCAAACCAGCCAATGCGGCGTGGACGTCCAGTTGTAGTTCCGTATTCTTTCCCAACTTCGCGAATTTGTTGACCCACTTCGTCAAACAATTCCGTTGGGAATGGGCCGTCTCCGACACGTGAAGTATAAGCTTTGCAAACTCCGATAACATGCTGAATCGTTGTTGGACCTACGCCTGCGCCAATTGTTACACCGCCCGCTACCGGGTTAGATGATGTTACGTACGGGTAAGTTCCTTGATCGATGTCGAGCATCACACCTTGAGCGCCTTCAAATAATACACGACGACCATCATCAATTGCATCATTCAAAACTTTTGAAGTGTCTGTTACGTATTTAGCAATTTCTTGACCATATGCGTAATACTCTTCCAAAATTTCTTCTACAGTAAATCCTTCTGTTTCATAGAATTTCTCGAATAGACGATTTTTTTCGTTTAAGTTCATGCGCAGTTTTTCCTCGAACACAACGTGGTCCAGTAAATCCGCCATACGAATTCCGACACGCGCTGCTTTGTCCATATAAGCAGGTCCGATGCCTTTACCTGTTGTTCCGATTTTGTTTGCTCCGCGTCTTGCTTCTTCTACTTCGTCTTGCTTGATATGGTATGGCAACAAAACGTGTGCGCGATTTGAAATGCGCAAGTTTTCCGTTGTAACGCCACGGTCATGAAGACCTTTCAATTCTTTCACAAGTGCTTTCGGATCCACAACCATGCCGTTTCCAATTACCGATGTTTTATCTTTATAGAAAATCCCAGAAGGAATCAAATGCAATTTATACGTTTCTCCACCAAAAATAATCGTGTGTCCCGCGTTATTGCCACCTTGGTAACGTGCAATTACTTCTGCATGTTCTGATAGAAAATCTGTGATTTTCCCTTTTCCTTCGTCTCCCCATTGCGTTCCTACTACTACGACTGATGTCATAATTCCGCACCTCCGTTAGGCATATGCCCTATCTCAAACAGTGTTTATTATACCAAGCAAAGACCTTACCGTCAATATAAAAAAGAAGAAAACACGAACATATAAATGTGTTACCACATTTAATGTTCGTGTTTAAAAGTCTCCGCCAGATTCATGCTGACTCCAGTCAATGGTAACAAATTTATTGTATTCTTTCACAAAAGCTAGTTTCACTGTACCAGTCGGGCCATTACGTTGTTTTGCGATGATAATTTCAATCATATTTTGATCTTCTGTTTCTTTATCGTAATAATCTTCACGATACAAGAACGACACAATATCGGCATCTTGCTCAATACTTCCGGATTCACGTAAATCCGACATCATCGGTCGTTTATCTTGCCGTTGTTCGACTCCACGAGATAACTGAGACAACGCGATAACCGGTACTTCGAGTTCACGAGCTAACCCTTTCAACGAACGAGAAATATCCGATACTTCTTGTTGACGGTTTTCTCCAGAACGTCCAGGTCCTTGGATTAGCTGAAGATAATCGATCATGATCATGCCAAGTCCATATTCCTGTTTTAGTCGACGACATTTGGCACGGATATCGTTCACTCGAATTCCAGGCGTATCATCGATGAAAATTCCAGCATTTGATAAACTACCCATAGCCATTGTCAACTTGCGCCAATCTTCGTTTTGAAGTGCTCCTGTCCGTAATACTTGTGCATCGATATTACCTTCCGCACATAGCATACGCATGACGAGCTGTTCAGCACCCATCTCCAAACTGAAAATCGCGACGTTTTCATCTGTTTTCGTTGCAACGTTTTGTGCCACGTTCAAAGCAAAAGCGGTCTTACCAACAGAAGGCCGTGCAGCCACGATAATCAAGTCGTTTCGTTGAAACCCTGCTGTTACCTTATCAAGGTCACGGAAGCCTGTAGGGATCCCTGTAACGTCGCCTTTGCGGGTATGCAGCAATTCGATATTGTCATAGGTCTTAACTAAGACGTCTTTGATATGAATAAAATCGCCAGCATTCTTACGATTCGATACTTCCATCATTTTTTTTTCAGCTTCAGCAAGCAAGGCTTCTACTTCGTCTTCACGTGTAAACCCATCCTCTACAATCGTTGTCGCTACTCGAATGAGGCGGCGCAATATCGCTTTTTCTTCCACAATATGAGCGTAATGCGCAACGTTTGCTGCCGTTGGTACGGCGTTAGCGATTTCCGTTAAATAAGATAAACCGCCAACGTCTTCTAATTCTTTTTTGACAGAAAGCTCTTCTGTCACAGTCACAACATCAATTGCTTTTCCGTGATCCGCTAAATTCAGCATCGTCTGGAAAATCTTTTGATGGGCAATGCGGTAAAAATCTTCTGCCATGACGATTTCAGCAACCGTGATCAGAGAAGGTGGTTCTAAAAAGATGGCGCCAATCACCGATTGTTCAGCTTCATGGTTGTGCGGGGGGACACGATCTATCGTTTCGTTCATCGGTGTCTCACCTTACGCTTCTTCGGTAACGTGAACTCGAAGTGTAGCGGTCACGTCATGATGAAGCTTTACAGGAATATTCGTATACCCAAGCGCACGAATAGCGTCGTCTAATTCCATTTTGCGTTTGTCTAACTTAATGCTGTGTTTTTTCTCAAGAGCTGTAGCTACTTGTTTAGTAGTGATGGATCCGAAAAGACGTCCATCTGCTCCAGACTTCGCAGTTAATTCGATTGTTAAGCCTTCAAGTGTGTCTTTTAATTGTTTTGCTTCTTCCAGTTCTTGGTCTGCTTCTTTTTGTTCTTTCTTCTTTTGACCGTCTAATTTACTGATCGTTGCTTGGTTTGCTTCGATTGCTAAGTTATTTTTCAATAAGAAATTATGCGCATAACCATCTGCTACGTTTTTGATGTCCCCTTTTTTACCTTTACCTTTTACGTCTTTCAAAAATATTACTTTCATTCTGTTGTTCCTCCTTCAGTATCTTCCATAATGACTGCTTTTAGTTGTTCAATCGCTTTTTCTATTGTGGTATTTGACATTTGCGTGGCAGCATTGGTTAAATGGCCACCACCGCCTAAGTTTTCCATGATTACTTGAACATTTACTTCACCCAGTGACCTGGCACTAATACCAATTGTGCTTTCTGTACGCTCAGCGACCACAAAAGACGCGTTAACGTCTTTCATCGTTAAAAGAATATCGGCAGTTTGTGCAATTAACACCGGGCTATAGAGACGGTCAGGTTCACCTTTGGCAATCGCAATGCCTGTGCCAACAAATTCTACCGTTTGAACGATTTTTGCACGCTCAACATAAGTTTCTAAGTCTTCTTTTAAAATGCGTTGAACAAGTACTGTATCTGCTCCATTTAAACGCAAATAAGATGCGGCTTCGAATGTCCGAGCGCCAGTCCTTAATGTAAAACTCTTAGTATCTACAATAATTCCGGCTAGCATAGCCGTTGCTTCTAACATGGATAGCTTTTCATGCTTTGGTTGGTATTCGATGAGCTCTGTTACCAATTCTGCCGTAGACGAAGCATAAGGCTCCATATAGACAAGCATGGTATTGGTGATAAATTCCTCACCTCTCCGGTGATGATCGATCAACACCACACGCTCCATCCGCTGGAGCACTCGCTCATCAATAACCATTGAAGGCTTGTGCGTATCAACGATAACCAGCAGGGAATTCTCAGTCATTTCTGCTAGAGCTTCTTCTGGTGTGATAAACTGAGCAAACAATTCTGGATCTGACTCAATTTCTTCCATTAATCTCATCACACTGCGATCATACTCATCAAAATCAAGAATAATTCGACCCTTGACTTTGTTCATAGCGGCCATTTTGGCTACTCCAACTGCGGCACCAATCGAATCCATATCCGGCATTTTATGTCCCATGATAAATACTTGATCACTTTCTTGAATCAAATCACGCAACGCATGCGATATGACGCGCGCTCTGACACGTGTTCGTTTTTCAACCGGGTTGGTCTTCCCACCATAAAACTTCACTTTTCCACTCGGATGCTTGATCGCTACTTGATCTCCGCCACGACCAAGAACTAAATCCAGACCAGACTGTGCCAAACTACCCAGTTCTACCAATGAAGCAGAACCTGCCCCAACACCAATACTTAAAGTTAACGCCACATTGTCTTTAGATGTCACTTCACGAATGTCATCCAAAATGGCGAATTTTGACAACTCAAGCTTTTCCAAAATCGATTCGTTAAACACTGCCATAAATCGATCAGAAGCAACACGCTTCACGAAAACTCCTTGATCTGAACCCCATTTGTTAATGAGTGATGTCACGACACTATTGATATTACTACGTGTTTGATCATCCATTCCCTGTGCAAGTTCATCGTAATTATCGATGAATAAAATACCGAGAACCGATCGGTCTGCGTAATAAAGCGACTCGATTTCTACTTGTTCAGTAATATCAAACAAATACAACAAGCGATCATCTGCTTTATAATACACGCGGTATTTGCGCTCGCCTAATGCAATTGTTGTTTCTTGTTGATCCTCTGATTTCACAAATACTTGAAAATCATCTGATAGCGCAAAAAGCGACTCACCGATCAAGGTATCGTATTCCAGTGCTGAAGTCATATAGGGATTTGCCCATTCGATGCCAAAATATTCATTGACTAACAAAATACCAATAGGCATCTCCAACAAAGCTTCTTCTCCAACTTTTTTCATTCGGTACGATAAAGTTTCAATGTGTTTTTCAGTTTCTTCATACACTTTTTTTTCGGTCACCCATGCTGCTGTAAAAGCCAGCAAAAAAAGCAGTGTGAAAATGCCGGCCGCCCATTCTGACCACAGCAAAATCATAATCGCTGCGGCCATACCAAGAACCAGCAATGCTATCAGTGGATATCGCAGTTTTCTTTTTCTGAAAAAAGCCGACATTATTCTTCAGCCCCTTATTTTCCTTTAAACTCGTGTGCTCGTTTGACCCAACCTCGAATATCGAATCCAAGGTCTACAATTCCGACTATGCTTGTAAATGACTGCAGTGGGAACGCTAGTAAAGTGACTAGCACGATGACCCATTTTGGCCACCCCTCTTGATAGATATAGAAGTGATAAAATGATACACCCTGCAAGAACAACAAGAATTGAAGTAGTACAGATACGTTTACAAACACCATATACGCCATCGTTCCAGGTTCAAATTCCGATAACATCGTCACGAGCAACACGATTAAATAATACCATAAAACAGATTTCGGTAATTTCATATCACGAAAAGGTGGAAACTTTGGAGCCTTAACGCCGAAGCGCTTTAAAATGGGCAGAAGGATTAGCAACAAGACCCATACCGATGCAAAAACACCTAATATCAAGAGCACCGGTAACAAAGTTTCAAACGAAAACTGCAGTTGCGTAACGAGTTCCTTATATTCTGCTATAGAAGCTTCAGAAGCACCTAACGTTTCCATAAATGCGCTTGTTTGCTCATAAGATTGATCAAAACTTGCTGTAAACTCTTCCAGCACATTGATGTCGAGCAGTACAATAGAAGCTACGTATTGAACCATCAAAGATGCTAACAACACAATGCTAGCACTCATGAACATGAATAATTTGCTTTTTTTATAATGGATTGAAATACCAATTGCCAATCCCAAAGGCAAATAAACCAACGCTAGTGGCAAAGACAAAAGACCGCCAATAATAAACGATAATACTAGGCAGACTGCTGAAAAAAGCATGGAAGCCTTCCACGGATATTTTGCACTGTACCAAGCGATGGGTACTGCTAAAAACAGCGCACTTAGTATACTTAAAACTGGCACATAAACTGAAATTGCCAAAAGCACTATAAATACACTTGCCATTAGTGCACCGTTGGTAAGTTGTTGCGGTTGTTGATTTTGCATATGACTGTATTTCCCCTTCTTTCGGGTAGATTTCATCTTTGCAATTGTACCATGATTCAACAACCTGAACAAAAGGAGCGGTTCCCTACAAGCCATAACAGCCGAACACCCCAAAGAGGCACGTTTTTTACTGCGTTAGTGACTCTTTTTTCTAAAGTTTTTCCCTCGTATACAAACACACAAAAAAAAAGACCGGTTTCCCGGTCTTTTTTTATAACTAAACTCCAGCCCCATTCAGATTTGACGAGTGCTTTCGCTTTTCTGTAATTATCTTTCTTCCGCAACAAACGGTAGAAGTGCCATGATACGTGAGCGTTTAATAGCGATTGTCAACTTACGTTGCCATTTAGCGCTAGTGCCTGTAACACGACGTGGCAAGATTTTCCCTCTTTCAGAAATAAATTTCTTCAAAAGATCCGTATCTTTATAGTCAATGTGCGTGATGTTGTTGGAATTAAAGTAACAAACCTTTTTCCGTTTCTTTCCTCCGCGACGTGGTGCCATATCGAATTACCTCCTTTACTTAATAGTTGTTCGTTAAAGTCAGTCCATCTTAAAACGGTAAATCATCATCTGATACTTCTATCGGACCGCTACCGCTTGAGAACGGATCTTCATCTACACGAGTATGATTTTGCTGACTTGGACTCGGTGATTGGTTCTGTTGATAGGAAGGCTGTTGCCCTTGTGAACGGTCCGCATTGGCGCTTTTCGGTTCAAGAAATTGAACACTGTCCGCCACTACTTCTGTTGTATAGACACGCTTCCCGTCTTGTCCCTCGTAGCTACCAGTTTGGATACGGCCTTCAACGCCAGCTAAGCTTCCTTTTTTCAAGAAATTCGCTGTATTTTCAGCTTGTTTGCGCCAAACAGTACAATTAATGAAATCAGTTTCGCGTTCACCTTGAGCGTTTGAGAAAGTCCGGTTTACAGCAAGTGTAAAACGAGCAACTGCCGCGCCGCTTGGTGTATAGCGAAGGTCTGGATCTTTTGTCAGTCTTCCGACTAAAACAACTCGGTTAATCATCAGAATTCAACCTCCTTCAAGTCAAAAAAATTTCAGTGCCATGATCCTGTTTACGCGTCTTTGCGTACAGCGATATGACGAATAATGTCTTCGTTAATGTTCGCAAGACGTGTGTATTCGTTGATTGCTTCTGTACCAGCGTTAATTTTTACGATTTGGTAGAAACCTTCACGTAAATCGTTGATTTCATAAGCTAAACGACGTTTACCCCACTCTTTCGACTCGATGATTTCAGCGCCGTTAGAAATAAGCATGTTGTTAAAACGCTCAACTAAAGCTTTTTTCGCTTCATCTTCAATCGCAGGCTGCATGATATACATTAATTCGTATTCTCTCATCGTGTTGTCACCTCCTCATGGACTTGGGCCCTGCTGTATCCAGCGGGCAAGGAGCAAGCAATTCATAATTATTACTCACATCACAGTATTGTATCACATGCATGATCGACTCGCAAGCATGTTTTTTCATTTGAAATGCATTATACTTTTACAATAAATTCAAAGGAAGTGAAACCATGTCACCTACTCGTATAATCGAATTAAAAATGGATACACTCGCACCAAAAATTCTTTGGTTTCATGTGGTTTTAATCGTCTTGTTTGCAATTACCTATCATTTTTTCAATAGTCCTTGGTCTTTCCACTTTTCTTTGAGTGCTACTTTCTTATTTGTAGTTGGCTACTTTATCTTGATAGTTGTGCACGAATTATTTCATTTAATCGGCTTTGTGCTATTTGGGAAAGTGCCAATTTCTTCCTTAAATTACGGCATCAACTTAAAGTTGGGCATCGCTTATGCTACGACAGGTCAACCTCTTCAAAATCATACTATGCGCAAAGTATTGTTGTTGCCTTTTTAGACGACGGCCTTTATTCCAACAGTCATCGGTTTTTGGACCGATAGCCAAGTGCTGGTCTTATTAGGTGCTATGTTGACCGCAGGAGCTTTTGGCGACTTTATCATGTACGCTGAGTTGCGCAAAGAAAAAAACACGGCATGGATTCTTGATGATCCTTCGCTGCCGCGCTTGTATGTTTACAGTGAACATCCTGGAACTGACAGCACCGACTAAAAATCAACGCTTTTTTATACTACAGAATGAACAATTTCCCATGTACCTGATGCAATCTGTTTTTTTAATAACTTTTTATCTTTGGCCATGTAAACCATGGTTTCATAGACGCTACTCTCTGACTCGACTTGAATTGTCACTTTGTCGTACAAATCTTTTTCAGGATTTCCAGAGTAATCTTCGAGGTAGTCTAACGCGGGCCATAAAACGTCGGGAATGTCATAAATCTCCCCTTCTACGGGGTTAGTACCCGATAACACTAGTGCGGGATATCCCATTTCAGTATCGTACAAAGTTCCTTTCGCTATCGCTCGTTCTTCCACTAATTCCGCTTCTTCCAAATAATCATGATACTTCCCGCCACGCTTAAGCGTTCCGTATGCAAATAACAACATGCTCAATTCCTCCATACAAAAACCGGATGCTCCAATGCATCCGGTTTTTTTAGTTTTAGTCTTGCACTTCCGCTAGATTGTCTTACGCCTGTCGGAGCATAGCGGTCGTTTCCGCTTTTAGACTTATCCAGCTGCGGTGGCCAGATTCTCGGGTCATAAGCCACTCTGGCTGTGCGGCAAAGAACGCCGCTTCGCCAGATCGTCTTACGCCTGTCGGAGCATAGCGGTCGTTTCCGCTTTTAGACGTTAAATCTAAATAGCATGACGTCGCCGTCTTTGACGATGTATTCTTTGCCTTCTTGACGTACTTTTCCTGCTTCTTTTGCAGCTGCCATTGATCCAATTTCGACCAAGTCATCGTAGGCAACTGTTTCGGCACGGATAAATCCACGTTCAAAATCAGAGTGAATAACGCCGGCACATTGTGGTGCTTTCATGCCTTTTTTGAATGTCCATGCACGAACTTCTTGAACGCCCGCTGTAAAATACGTTGCTAGTCCGAGAAGACTGTAAGCTGCTTTGACCAATTGATCTAGACCTGATTCTTTAATGCCCAACTCTTCAAGGAACATTTCTTTTTCCTCGTCTTCAAGTTCAGCCATTTCTTCTTCGATCTTCGCACAAATTACAATGACATCTGCATTATCTTTCGCTGCAAAGTCACGTACAGATTGAACGTATTCGTTGTTGTCTGCATCTGCAATTTCATCTTCTGCTACGTTTGCTACGTAAAGCATTGGTTTAATCGTTAATAAGTTTAAGCCTTGTGCAATCTTCAACTCATCTTCGGTGAAATCGATTGAACGTGCCAATTGGCCATTTTCAAAAGCTTCGCGTAATTTCATAAGAACGGGTTCTTCTGCAACTGCCTCTTTGTCTTTTTGTTTTACTAGTTTTGCGGCACGTGCAATACGCTTTTCAATACTTTCCATATCAGCTAAAATCAGTTCTAAGTTGATCACTTCAATATCTGAAATCGGATCGACTTTGCCTGTTACATGCGTAATGTTGTCATCAGCAAAACAACGAACAACTTGGCAAATTGCGTCAACTTCACGGATGTGGGATAAGAATTTGTTTCCTAGTCCCTCTCCCTTACTCGCGCCTTCTACAATCCCCGCAATGTCCGTAAACTCAAAAGCCGTTGGAACGGTTTTTTTCGGTTCTACCAATTCCGTCAATTTATCAAGACGCTCATCTGGAACTTCAACAATTCCTACGTTTGGATCTATTGTACAGAACGGGTAGTTTGCCGCTTCGGCACCCGCTTTAGTTATTGCGTTAAATAATGTGGATTTCCCCACGTTTGGTAACCCTACAATCCCTGCAGTTAATGCCATAGGATGCACAACCTTTCCTCTATATAAAATGAATTATTTTTTACACAACTGTTTCATTATAAGAACGAAACTTCAAATTGTCCATTTTTCATTCCGTTTCGGCTTTTACTAAAACTTTTTTCATTTTTTTATTAAATTCCATACGTGGCAACATCACACTATGCTGGCATCCTTCACATTTAATGCGGACGTCTGCTCCCATGCGAATAATCTTCCACGAATTGGTGCCACATGGATGACCTTTTTTCATTTCAACAAGATCATTTAATCCAAAATCCTTCATTTCCATGAATGTGCCTCCTTTTATTCGTTTCGTGCGTTTTTAGGCATCATAGCATCTTCTGGAGAACGCTGAATCATCACCATGCGCGGATACGGAATTTCTACACCTCGTTGATCTAAGAAATCTTTCAAATCTCGGCGCATTTCTCTCGCAATCGCAAAATGCTGCATTGGTAAAGTTTCTGCGGTAATCCGCATAACAATTTCAGTGGTCTTTAAAGTTTGGACGCCCAGCAACTCTGCAGGTTTAATAATTTGTTCATACCTATCTTGTAAATTTTCAAGAAACTCCATAATCAACACTTCTACGCGCTTTATATCAGATTCATAAGAAATGTTCACATCTACTACCGCAATCGAATTGTGAATTGAAAAGTTGACGACATCCATGATATTGCCGTTCGGAAAAATAAATAACTCCCCTGTCCAGGCTTTTACTTTTGTTGTTCGCAACCCAATTTCTTCAACCGTTCCTTCAGCAGCCCCAATCCGAACATAATCTCCAACAGAAAATTGATCTTCGAAAATGATAAAAAAGCCTGTAATCACATCACGAACTAAATTCTGAGCACCAAAGCCTACAGCTAAACCTAGAACTCCCGCACCTGCGATAAGTCCTGTGATGTCAATTGTAAATGCTGCCAAAATAGACACAATGGCGATAAAATAGACAACATAGGCAACTACGTTTGATAATAATTTTGATAAAGTTTGCTGTCTTCTTTCGTTATAAAGAAGCGGGCCTTTAATGCGTACAGAAAAAGTTTTTCGAATCAATATACGCAATACCTTCACTAGTACAACTGCAGCTACTGTTATCAAAATTACTTTTAGAAATACTAAAAACAAGCCTACCCACATAGCTTCGTCCGAAAGTACATTTATAATTTTTTCAATCATTTTTTCAACACTCACTCTTTCACCTTCCTAGCGCTTACATCAGATTAAATTTATAAATTACGGTAACCACCATACCAACCACAAGTATACCCGGCAATAGATTTGCCACTCTAATCTTTGTTATACCCATCAAATTTAACCCTATCGCAACAATCATAACGCCCCCAGTTGCGCTCATTTCCAAAATAAACATATCTAATGCCTCTGCTGGAATTGCCAAGCTAATTTGAGTAGCAAACAAAGCAATTAAACCTTGATAAACAAATACAGGTATTGCGGCTAACATGACACCAAACCCCAGTGTAGAAGCTAAAATAATAGAAGTAAATCCGTCAATAATCCCTTTAGAAATTAAAACGCCATGTTCATTGCTCAAGCCACTTTCCATCGCTCCAATAATTCCCATTGCTCCAATAACAAATATTAACGTTGCTGTTACAAATCCTTGTGCGAGGCTACCTTTGCTTTCTTTTGCACCGAGCATACGCTCTATCCAATGACCAAAATCATTGAGCTTTTCTTCTAACTGAGCCCATTCCCCTATCACTGTCCCTAATACCAAACTAATTATAACAATGACGAAATTCTGACTTCCTAATCCCATCTGTAAACCAAGCACAATGACGGATAATCCAATGACGTACATAACCGTTTCTTTCATTTTCTCTGAAATATTGCGAAGAGCTCTCCCAATAATGGTTCCCACAATAATTAAAACGGCATTTATTAATGTTCCTAAGAGAACCATTGCATCTCTCCTCCACAGCGTGCCTCTAAATTATTTAAGGGACTCTTCTCCCTCTTTTGAGCGCACTAGTTAATTTTCATTTATTAAAAAACAGAACCTATTCCCTTTTCCAAGGAAATAGGCACTGTCAGCTTAATAATTCGAGAATTCGCTCTAAATCATCTTCTGAGAAAAATTCAATTTCTATTTTTCCTTTATTCTTGTTTTTCTTAATTTGAACTTTTGTACCAAAACGATCTCTCAATTCAGATTGTTTTTCTTCAATAAAAATATCTCTCTTTTTCTCAATTGTTTCACGTGGAACATCTTCATTTAATCGCTGAACTAAGTTTTCTAATTGACGAACATTCAAATTTTCTTTAACAACTTTAGCTGCTGTTTCAGGAATAATTTTTTTGCTTCTTAATCCCAATAATGTACGTCCATGCCCCATTGATAATTCTTTGTCAGAGATCAATTTACGAACATCTTCTGGCAATGATAAAAGTCGAATATGGTTGGCAATATGAGGACGACTTTTACCTAATCGGAAGGCTAGTTGTTCTTGTGTTAAATTTAATGCTTCCATCAGTTTTTGATAGGCTTCTGCTTCTTCAATTGGTGTTAAGTCTTCACGTTGAAGATTTTCTAATATAGCAAGTTCCATCATTTGCTGATCTGTTAGCTCTTTAATGATTGCTGGAACTTTTTTTAATTTAACTAATTTCGCTGCACGGAAACGACGTTCTCCCACAACAATTTCGTATTTTTCTCCAGTTTTTCTGACGACAATCGGTTGTAAAATTCCGTGCTCTTTAATGGATTCTGCTAGTTCGTCTAACGCTTCTTGATCAAATTTTTTCCGCGGTTGGTACGGATTTGCCTTGATTTCACTTACACTGAGTTGATTTACTTTATCTGTATCATTGATTGTTTCGCCGGGAAACAACGCATTAATGCCTTTACCTAATCCTTTAGCCATTATGAATCACTTCCTTCGCCAATTCTAAGTATACTTCTGCGCCTCTAGACTTTGGATCATAAATAATGATTGGCTCTCCATGGCTTGGTGCTTCACTCAATCTGACGTTTCTCGGAATAATCGTTTTATACACTTTATCTTGAAAATATTTTTTTACTTCTTCTATTACTTGTACACCCAGGTTTGTCCGTGCATCCAGCATAGTAAGTAATACACCGTCAATCATCAAGTCATGATTTAAGTGTTTTTGTACTAAGCGAATTGTACTTAATAATTGGCTTAGCCCTTCCAATGCATAGTATTCACATTGTACTGGAATAATAATTGCATCAGAAGCTGTCAATGAATTCAACGTCAATAACCCTAAAGATGGTGGACAATCAATGATTATGTAATCATACATCTCTTTGACTTCTGCTAGTGCATTTTTCAAACGGGCCTCTCTTGAAATGGTCGAAACCAATTCAATTTCAGCTCCAGCTAAGGAAATGGTAGCGGGAACTACGTATAAATTCTCTACTTTTGTTTCCATAATTGTGTCTTTTACATCCACATCGTCAATCAATACTTCGTAAATGCATTTATCGACGTCTCCTTTGTTTACTCCTACTCCACTAGTAGCATTTCCTTGAGGATCAATATCTATTAACAGAACTTTCTTGCCTAGATAAGCAAGGCAGGCACTTAAGTTTACTGAAGAAGTCGTTTTTCCTACGCCGCCCTTTTGATTGGCGATCGCAATAGTTCTACCCACACTTGCACCAACTTTCTTTATTACTTAGTTTATTTTACTGTGAATTTCTTATTTTAGCTATTTTAGTACTCGAAAGGCACAGCTTTTACAGAATGTAGATTGATAAAATCAGTTTTTCAACTTATTACTGTTCTTATTTTTCTATTGTATCAAATTTTTTCAACAATACGTTGTTATTACTTGCAAAAAAACTCTTTCCATAGTGGAAAGAGTTTTTTATGATTTTTTCTTAGGTATTTTCACTGTGATTTGATAATATTCTTCATACTCTTCTTCCTCTGTGGTCAAATCAATTCCACTTTTAGTGACCATATTTAAAGATTCCTTTATCGTGTTCATAGCAATTCGCATATCTCTACTAACTGCTTTCCTTTGTGGTTTCGATTTTTTCGGCTCATTTACAAGCAATTTCCCCACTTTTAACTCAAGTTGCTTTACATTCAAGCTTTCTTCAATAGTTTCATCAAATAGTTTCTTTTGCTGCTCTGCATCTTTTACTTGTAAAAGAGCTCTTGCATGCCTTTCTGTTAGTAACCGACAGAGTAAAGCCGTCTGAATTTCTTCTGGCAACTTTAGCAACCGCAATTTATTAGCAACTGTAGATTGACCTTTACCGAGACGTTGCGCTAAGGCTTCTTGCGTTATCTCTTGTATTTCTAACAAATTTCGATAAGCATGAGCTTCTTCTATCGAAGTCAACTCCTCACGTTGAAGATTTTCTATTAATGCAATAGAAGCCGTTTCTTTATCACTTAAATTTCGAACGATTGCTGGAACTTCTGTCCATTCGAGTGATTTCATTGCACGAAAGCGTCGTTCTCCTGCAATAATTTCATATTGCCCTTTATGATCAGATTCTCTGACTACAATTGGCTGAATTACACCATGAACATGAATCGTCCGCGCAAGTTCTTCGATTTTCTCTTGATCAAAAACTGTTCTTGGCTGGAATTTATTAGCATGTATTTTATCAAGTGGTAATTTGACGACGTTTTCTGAAGACTTGTGTTCTACCACTTCTTTTTTTGCTGTTTCATTTTCTTTATCGCCGCCTCCAAAGAAACGTGAGAAAGGACTTTTCACCTTCTAGCACCACCTTTACATGCTTTCTTTGTTAGTAAGAGTAAGTATCGTTCGCTTTTTCTTAAAACCCTAATGTTTCACGTGGAACATTAAGCAATTGGTGATTTGTTTGGAACTCCTGCTTTTCGCGGATATTTTTTTGGCGTTTCTTTAAACTTTTTAAAAATTTGAATATAACGTTCACTTTCTTCTATTGGTAATAAAAAAGAGAATACTTTTTCAAGTTTCACACCAAGTTTCTGTAATGCCATTTCAGCATCTTCTAGCTCATTAGATGCTGATGCTGCTTTCATCGCTGCAAATACGCCACCTTTTTTAACTAGTGGTACACATAATTCCGCTAGTACAGATAGACGTGCTACAGCACGTGCCGTCACAACATCGTAGCTTTCACGATGATTAGACTGACCAAAATCTTCTGCTCTTGAATGAATAAATTCTACTTTAGTCAATCCAAGCTCACTACTTAAATGCTGTAAAAATTGAATACGTTTGTTTAACGAATCTACTATTGTAACCTCTATATGAGGAAAGCAGATTTTAAGTGGGATACTAGGAAATCCAGCTCCGGCTCCAACGTCACAAACCTTCATTTTTTTTGTGAAATCCAAGTAAAAGGCTGCTGTAATAGAATCGTAAAAATGCTTTAAGTAAACTGCAGGTTGTTCGGTTATTGCCGTAAGGTTCATCTTTTCATTCCACTCAACTAATTCTTTGTAATAGATTCGGAATTGGTCGAGTTGTTTTTCGGTTAAAATGATCCCTTTTTCTTTGAGACCGTCCTTAAACTGCTGTTCATTCAAACTAGCTCCTCCTTCTTTCGAACTTTTATGTAAAAAAGAAATGAGCTGGTATGCGCCAGCCCATTTTGTTGTCTAGCTTATGCCTTTTGTTCGATCTTTTGCATGATTTATGGAAGTTTTCGACCTTTGCTTATTATACAGGTATTTTTGCAATCTTTCCTTGTTCAATATACACCAATAAAATGGATATGTCAGCCGGATTGACACCAGAGATGCGTGATGCCTGTGCAATAGATAGCGGACGAACTTCTGCTAATTTAGCTCGAGCTTCAGATGCAATTCCAGAAATAGCATGATAATCAATATTGTCTGGGATTTTTTTATTTTCCATTTTTTTAAGTTTATCAACTTGTAGCAAGGATTTCTCAATATAGCCTTCATACTTAATATGAATTTCTACTTGTTCTTTTACTTCGTTTTCAAGCTCTACAGAAGAAGCTGTCAGCTGCGAAATCATATCGTAAGTCATTTCTGGACGCTTCAATAAATCAGCTCCACGAATGCCGTCTTTTAATTCACTGCCTCCTGCTTCACGAATTAGTTGCTGAGTTGCTTCATTGGGCTTGATCATGATACTTCTTAATCGTTTAATTTCTTCTTCAATCCGCTCTTTTTTAGCAAGAAATTTTACGTAACGATCTTCTTTTATCATACCAATTGCATAAGCTAATTCTGTTAAACGAATATCAGCATTGTCATGACGAAGCAATAAGCGATATTCTGCACGAGATGTTAGTAAACGATAAGGTTCACTGGTTCCTTTTGTCACTAAATCATCAATTAATACGCCAATATACGCATCCGATCGGCTCAAAATAACTTCTTTTTTGCCTAGTACTTTTGCTGCAGCATTGATTCCGGCCATTAGGCCTTGCCCTGCTGCTTCTTCGTAACCAGATGTTCCGTTAATTTGACCTGCTGTGTATAGATTTACAATTTTTTTAGTCTCTAATGTTGGCCATAATTGCGTCGGAACGATTGCATCATATTCTATGGCATATCCTGCACGCATCATTTCAGCCTTCTCAAGCCCTGGAACCGACTCTATTAGCTTACGCTGGACATGTTCAGGTAAACTTGTTGAAAGCCCTTGTACGTAAACCTCGCGCGTATTACGACCTTCTGGCTCTAAAAATATTTGATGGCGCGGTTTATCGTTAAACCGAACTACTTTATCTTCGATTGAAGGACAGTAGCGTGGACCTGTTCCTTTGATCATTCCTGAATACATCGGTGACAAATGAAGATTGTCATCAATAATTTGATGTGTTTTTTCGTTTGTATAAGTTAGCCAGCATGGCAACTGATCAGTGATGTATTCAGTTGTTTCATGACCAAATGCACGTGGCACATCATCACCAGGTTGAATTTCTGTTTTGCTGTAATCAATGCTATTGCTGTTTACACGTGGAGGTGTGCCCGTTTTAAAACGAACGGTATCAAATCCAAGCTTCTCCAAGTTTTCTGCCAACTTTATAGAAGGCTGTTGATTGTTTGGTCCACTTGAATAACGCAAATCTCCAATAATAATTTCACCACGTAAAAACGTTCCAGTCGTAATAACGACTGATTTCGCACGGTAAATACCGCCTACTTGTGTAACGAGGCCTTGAATTGTGCCATCCTCGACAATCAATTCTTCAGCAACGCCTTGATGCAAGGTTAGATTTGGTGATTCTTCCATTAACCGTTTCATTTCTTGTTGGTAAAGAACTTTATCCGCTTGTGCGCGCAATGCACGTACAGCAGGTCCTTTAGCAGTATTCAACATTCTCATTTGAATGTGCGTTTTATCGATTACGCGTCCCATAGCTCCGCCAAGTGCGTCAATTTCACGTACAACAATGCCTTTTGCTGGTCCACCAATAGATGGGTTACATGGCATAAATGCGATCATATCCAGATTCATCGTCAAAACAAGCGTTTTAGCGCCCATTCGCGCAGACGCAAGAGCAGCTTCCGCTCCTGCATGTCCAGCTCCTACTACGATGACATCGAACGTGCCTGCTTCGTATTGTGGCATGTTCGTTCATTCCCTTCGAGTTTTATTTCCCTAAACAGAACTGAGAGAATAATTGGTTTAAGAGACCGTCATCTGCAGTATCTCCAATAATTTCACCAAGAAGTTCCCACGTTCGAGTAACATCAATTTGAATCATATCTACTGGAACTTCCATTTCAGCAGCTCCAATAGCATCTGAAATGGTTTTATGTGCCTGGTGCAGCAATGCAATGTGGCGCACATTGGACACATAAGTCATATCCCCTGCTTCGATCGCTCCTTGGAAAAACAAAGCAGCAATGGCTTCTTCCAGTTGATCAATTCCTTCTTCTTCAATTAAAGAAGTCGTTACTAGCAATTTATTGCCAGCTAGTTTTTGTACTTTTTCCAAATCAATCTTCTGAGGCAAGTCAGTTTTGTTTATCACAACGATATAATCCATGTCTTTAACCGTCTCAAACAATAGTTCGTCTTCTGAAGTTAGCGCTTCTGCATAATTTAACACGTAAAGAATCAAATCAGCTTCTTTCAAGACTTTTCTTGAACGCTCAACACCGATTCGCTCGACAATATCTTCTGTTTCACGAATACCAGCTGTATCCACTAAACGCAGTGGAACACCTCGAACATTTACGTATTCTTCTATTATATCACGGGTTGTCCCCGCTATTTCTGTGACAATTGCTTTATTTTCCTGGACCAGACTATTTAGTAGGGAAGATTTTCCGACATTGGGTCTACCCAATATGACGGTTGACAACCCTTCTCGTAAAATTTTCCCTTGCGAAGACGTTTTCAGCAATTTATCGATTTCCGAACGAACCCATTTGGATTTTTCCAGCATAATCGGTCGTGTCATTTCTTCTACATCGTCATATTCTGGATAATCGATGTTTACTTCCATTTGAGCAATCGATTCAAGTAAGGCTTGACGTAATGTGCCGATTAGTTTTGATAGCTTGCCTTCCATTTGATTGAGTGCAACGTCCATAGCCCGATCTGTTTTCGCACGAATCAAGTCCATTACTGCTTCTGCTTGAGACAAATCGATACGACCATTTAAAAAGGCACGTTTCGTAAACTCGCCAGGTTCCGCTAGTCTGGCTCCTGCACGCAATACCAATTCAAGCACACGATTTACGGAAACAATTCCCCCGTGGCAATTAATTTCAATTACATCTTCTCGCGTGAAGGTTTTAGGTGCTTTCATGAGCGACACCATAACTTCTTCTGCTATTTCACCAGTCGCTGGATCTTCGAGGTGTCCATAATGAATGGTATGCGTTATTTGAGAAGACAACGCCTTTTTGCTAGGAGCTCGGAACAGCTTGTCCGCAATTGCAACGGCTTCTGGACCGCTCAAGCGAACAATAGCGATGGCTCCTTCTCCACTCGGTGTCGAGATGGCAGCGATTGTATCGAATTCCATGTTGTTCCCTCCTCTTAAAAAAAAGCAACACTTTACGTTCTGTGGATAACAAACAAAACGAGTCAGCAGACCACATATTCACTTATATGTTTTTTTCTTTATTTCTGCCTAAAAAAAGTTGTCCACATGTGGACAACCAGTAAACGAACGTGGCTTTCTAACATATTACAATAGCATAAATTGCACGAAATCAAAAGACACAGTGCTTCATATTGCTAAATTTCGTTAATTTAACATAAAAAAAGCCCACCATTTCGGTGAGCTTTAACTTATTTATGAGGTTCAATTACTAGATAACGATTCGGATCTTTGCCTTCAGAATACGTATCAATATCAAAGCGTCTTGACAATGATTGATGAATCACTTTTCGTTCGTACGATGGCATTGGTTCGAACTGAACACGTCCACCTGTCCGAATTGCTTTGTCGGCCATGCGATCTGCTAGTTGCTCTAGCGTTTCTTGGCGACGTTCACGATAATTCTCAGCATCTAATTGAACAATCATAAATTGGTTTGAGTGTTTATTTGCAACTAGTTGAGCTAATTGTTGAAGCGAATTTAACGTCTGTCCTCGCTTACCAATTAACATCGCTACTTTTTTACTTTCAAGGTAAAAATTAATTTTTTTGCCTCGTTTTTCATGTGTAATGGTTAAATCTTCAATTTTCATACCTTTAGCAATCGATTGAATATACTTTTTTGTTTCTTCAATCGCTTTTTCGTTAGGAATAGCAGGAATTTCTTCCTCTTTTTCTTCTTTAAGCAGTATTACAGGTGTTTCAATGGTTTCAACAGCTTGTTCTGGTGTTACATCTTGTTCAGAAAGCAATTGTTTTTCGATTATACTAACTTCAACTTCTGCTTTTTTTGCACCAAAACCAAAAAATCCTTTTTTCTCTTCTTGAATAATCGTAATGTTTACTTCTTCACGTGTAACTTGGAGTTTTTCTAATGCTTCAGATATCGCGTTTTCAACAGTTAAACCCGTTTGCGTAATCTGTTTCACTTTTTAGCCCCTCCTGCTTTCATTTTAACAGGCTGCTGCACATCTTTTTTCTCCCACGGACGGTAAATTACCAAGTTTTGGATCAGTGAAATGATATTTCCGATGACCCAGTACAATGTCAAAGCGGAAGGTAACACGATACCAAATCCAATAATCATAACCGGCATAAAATACATCATAATTCTCATTTGAGGATTATCCATTGCTGGTCCTGTACGCAAAACAGTGAATTGCATTAATCCAGCAACAACAGCTAAAATAATGCTCGGTTCTGCTAACGGAAAAATAAGGAATGAGCCCAAATCGATCTCAGGTGTATTGTTCATTCGGCTAATGGCATGATAAAACCCAATTAATACAGGCATTTGAATCAAAACAGGTAAACAACCTGCCATTGGATTAACACCTTTTTCCTGGAATAACGCCATCATTTCTTTTTGGTATTTTTGTTGTGTAACAGCATCTTTAGACTTGTACTGTTCTTTTAGTTTCACAAGTTCAGGCTGCACTTCTTGCATGCGCTTCGAACTTTTTGTTTGTTTGATCATCAACGGCAACATAACTAAACGAATAATAATAGTTACTGCGATAATCCCAAAACCGTAAGTGCCTAGTAAACCTTTAAAGAATTTGATCGTTGACACCAATGGCCAAACGATAAATTCATTCCAAAATCCTTCGCTCTGGTCACTGATCGGCTGATCAAACTCTGTACAGCCAGAAAGCAGCAAGGTTACTGCGATCAGTGAAATAAGTAAAACTAATTTCTTATTCACCCTTCTTCCCCCAAACTAATTTCAATTACTTCTATAATAACATCTATTTCGCAATGTCTTCTACTCTTTCGGTAATACCCGTGCAATTTTCAAAACGTGTTCGAGACTTTTCTTGCTTTCGTGAAAGTCCAATGTGGCCGCCTGTGGTCGGGCGATAATAATGTAATCTACATTCGGTAATAGCTCCTCTTTCAATTCCAAGAAAGTTTGCCTAATGTACCGTTTGATTCGGTTACGTGCTACTGCATTGCCTACTTTTTTACTAACGGATAGCCCTAAACGAAATTCAGTTTGTTCACTTTTTAATATATAAACGATAAACTGTCGATTTGCAAAAGATTTTCCTTTTTTAAAAATTTGCTGAAATTCTTTATTCTTCTTGATCCGTTGATCTTTGTTCATTCTTTCACCTGCTTATTTTAATACTTTCCCACTCAAATGAAGCAGAAAAGAAAAAAAAGACCACTGATGCGGTCAGTGGACTTAAGCTGATAGTACTTTTCTACCTTTACGACGACGAGCTGCAATTATGCGACGTCCGTTCTTTGTGCTCATACGTGCTCTAAAGCCGTGTACTTTGCTGTGCTTACGTGTTTTTGGTTGGTATGTGCGTAATGTCATATATGACACCTCCTATATTGAGAGTTAACTATTTTTCTAAAGACAGTCTCGACTATTATAAAGGTGCAAAGGTATAAATGTCAACGTTTGATATGAAAACACTCTCATTCTCTCTCCATTGCTTAGACCAAGTTATACACAATTGTTTTCACTTTCTCTTAATGACCTGTTCGCTACTTTTTCTTGAAAAATAATTATCCACATGTCTTATCTACAAGTTTTCAACATACAAACTGCTTGTGGATAGGATTATTGTGCAGAAAAATTATTATGTGGATAAGTTAAAGAACTTCTTGTATTGTCTACTCTTTTTTGGTAACATTAACTTGTTTTCACTTGTTAACAATTTTCCACTCAAATAAGTTATCCACAAATTGTGGGTAAGGTGTGGATAGTTATTCACCAGCTTGTTTACGAACGTTATCCACAGGCTGTGATTTTGTGTATGATATACTTTAAAATATCGTTAAATATAAAGGAGACGAGCTA